>JADIND010000188.1 GCA_017694215.1 Candidatus Scatousia excrementipullorum
TTTATAATTGAATGTTTTATTTTATCTAATTGTGCAGAATCTGGTTTTGAAGGACTATTAGATGGTATCATAACTCTATATGTTTTTTCATTATTTGCAGGGTTGTTAGGCAGTTATGTAATTTTATATATGTATTGGTATATAAATGATAAGATAAAAAATAGCAAGGAAAACTAAAATATTTATAACTGGAAAGTGCAGATGGGATATTCAGCTCAAGAAACAGGAAAATTAAATCCATACTTTACAATTGTAAAATGTAGGTATAAACTGAAATAAATTATAAGGATTTTTATATATGAAAAAAACAGATTTGTATTTATATTTAAATATCTTGAATATAATATTTGCTTTCTATGTAGTAGCAATGGCGTTTATTTTGTTTATAACTCTTGCTATTGCACCAAATGCTATTATGCCAGCCTGTATGTTTTTACTCTGCATAATTATAAAATTTTTGCTTTTACCCATACTATTTAGAATTTATGAAAAAAAATTTCCGATTTCAATATTGAACAAAGTGCAAAATGAATTAAAAACGAATAAAAAGATCAGAAAGTCAGTATTATTATTAGCTTTTTACTATGATGCAGTTATTATATTGTTTTTTGCTTTTCCGCTATTAAAAGAGGCACATTTTGGAAGTTTATTATTTTTTCCGATACTATGGGAGATATATACATTAGGTGGAATATGCATGTTCTATATCTCATTATTTCTTATATGGAAAATTCAAGATAAGAAAATCAGCAGAACTAAATGATTTTATATATAAAAATGTATCTGCACTGAAAAGTGGAAAAGAAGTAAGCGGTTCTCTTGGGTTCACTAGTGATAGTAATTTACACAGTGCATTTGGCAAGGTGGATGTATTATCTGCAAAGTTGCAAGGAAAATATATTGAGTTTATACTATTAGACACATATGATTTTAATCCAAATGAAATTAACCCACTTGTACAGATGGGCTATTCGGCTCAAAAAGCAGGATTGTTAAATCCATACTTTACAATAGTAAAAGTAAAATATAAAATATAGAGGATAAAAATGAGTAGTTTAAAATTTTATATAATTTTTAATATTTTAAATATATTATTAATAGGTTTCATAATATTATGTATGAATATTAGTATGAATTTAACCTTTGATTTACAGGGTTCTCCGGGTTCCGGTATTAGATTTCTATGGGGTTTCGCATTATATATAACATATGTTACATTGAAACTCTGCCTTCCAAAGTTAATTGTAAAGAGTGGAAAAAAATATACAAAAACAATACTAAACCAGTTTGTGGAATATCTGCAAAATAACCCTCAAAATAAAAAGAAAATCCTAACATTAGCCTTTTGTTATGATTTACCTTTTTTGATTTATTCTATCCATGTATATATTGACTATTTTTTTATATGGACTGTTATTTTTACATTGATTGCATATATACTATTCTACGTAGGTGGCATCTATCTTTTTTACCTGATGTTATATAGAGAAATTAAAAAATATAAATAGAAAATAAATCGGAAGGTGTTTTATATATAAAAAAAGATGATTTTTATGTATGTTTAAATTTATTGAATATATCACTTTGTATATTTATGTTTGTAATATTTTTTGTATTTTTTATGGCTTGCTATATATCACCAAACTGGATAGCTCCATGTCGCTTGATTGCATTATACATACTGACATGTTTAGTTGGAAGCTTTTACTGTTTTAATTTGTGTAATAATTATTAATGGATATTGTATTTTAATGTCCAGTTAGTTAGCTGTATAATAAACTGTCGGTTGATGCATACCTACACATAATCGGATTAAAGCCCTTACGGGATACTCCCCATCCCGCCCTTCCCCAAGTAGGGGAAGGTGATTTGCTGGAGTTGCTCTACGCGTGAAGAGAATTTTAGGCTTTGCACGGTATTTCCTCTCCGAGTCGGGGAGGAATAGGGTGAGGCGTGTTTTTGGAAAAAAACAATTATTTTATCTTCTAATTGTGCAGAATCTTATTTTTTCTAAATTACCACGGATAATTTTTACCGGCATCCCAGCTGTTACAAAAAATATAAGCAAGACAATACCCGCCGCTATACTGGGCATTCCGGCTGCAAGCATAATTTATATCTGAAATATAATAATCACATGCTTTTGAGAAATCATAACCGTATGGCAATATTTTATTTTTATCGGCGTTATTCCCCTTTAATCTGCCTTCCGCCCCGCCTAACTCAAGCCAGAACACATCATAGCCGTAACGATTATAACCTTTTGGACCGTCTATATCAAACAAGATTCTTATTCTGTTGATAGCTTCATTTATAGGGTCATCCGGATTTAATGTAGCCAGTTCACCGACCGTAACCGACAGTGCCACTCCGTTGTCCAATAATAATGCTGTCCCTGAATTATTATCAGCAGGGCCCCAGTTTGCGGTATCATTACCGGCTAAATATTTTACCTGATAAAAGCAATAAGGTGCGGTTGGTTTATCTGCACAATATATCGGAGCATTAAGATACGGAAGCAAATAAGTTTCGGCAAAGAACATACTTTTTTCAAGCTGGGAGCCTGATTCCGGAAGATACCAGTAATTAATATCCGTACCGTAATCTACTTTTGCCCGCTCAAAGGCATTTGCAATAATATTATACGTATGTTTGACTTTTGCAAGCATCACCTGTTTTCTATGATTGGCAATAAATGCGGGCAATGTCATCGCAGCAACAATGCCAATAATACCGAGCGTAATCAGAACTTCCGCCATAGTGAAGGCTGCTTGTTTGAGTTTTTTCCCGCCACTCTGTGCACAACGAAGAATCCCGTTGCACTGATTCATGTCATTCTGAGGGAGTGCAGCAACAAAAGAATTCCCTCGCTTTTGAATAAATGACTTCGCCTCCGGCTCAGTAAGACAGGTAATTTTGTTTTCGGCTAAAACAGTTACAGGAGCTGGATTAGCGGTCACCCCCCCCCCGAAATACAACAATAGCAAGGTTTTTCACGTTCTAATCCTCCAAAACAAACTATATTCTTCTTTACATAATAAACTATTATTCCGGAAAATTCAAGTTTAAATTGTAAATTTACAATTCTCAAGATAGAAGAAAAACTTTTTGCCTATGGTAAGTTATATGATTATATTTCAGATAACATTTGTCAGTATGTTTTTAATCGTAAAAAAAATTTAGACGTTGAAAATGATATAAAAAAGGCCAAACGATTAGTTCTTGAAGCAATAGACCATTTGAGAAAAATTAATTCAGAAAAAATTCAGGTACGGGCGGAGAACTTGAAAAAATCTTATTAAATCTCTTTCTTAAATTTGATTTGCCTACAACTTTATTACCGTACCTGTTTTGCTGCCTTCTTCTATCTCATACAGTTTACCTTTTTCAAAAATATAGGCATTATTTATATTTGGATTATGCGAAAATATTTTTGCCGAATACAATACTTCCCTGTTATTATTGTTTAATATAGACATGGTAACTACAGGGTCTACAAATCTTCCGTTTGTCTGAAATCTTAAAACTGCCCGCTCAAGCGAAAGTTTTTTTTCTGTAGGTATGTGTATAAAATCAATCGTATATCCGTAATTTTTTGCCTGACGAATTATTTTGTCAATACTTACACAGTTTCCGGTCGTCTGATAGATAATATTTTTACCCTGCTCCAGAGCCCTCGGAACAACCTCCGTTTTCAAAATTTTGCCTGACGCTTCGTGAACAAGATCCGCACCTTCTCCGTTTTGGTATACTTCTTTAAATGCTGTTTTTATATCGTCGGAATCCGGTGTATAAAATAAATTTTTATCGTTTTTTAATATCCCTTTAACGACAGTCGATTTTCCCGCCCCCGGCAAACCTGATATTATAATCATTCTTTTTCCGGATTTAATATCATTCAATTTCTCCGCTTCTGACTTTAATACACCCGCGAGAACTTTGTTGTAGTATTCGCTGCCGATTTCAACATGTTTTGACATTAAGGATTTTTTTCTTACTTCAAGGTATCTTTCATTATCAAACGGTGTTATTGGAATTTTGTTCAGAGCAAAATATTTAAAATCATTATGCGGAATTAGTTCTATATTTTCGCAACATATTTTTACTAAATCCTCATTTGAAATAGCACCTGACTTCAGGTAATTTACAAGCATACCGGAAGGAAATTTTATATTTGTATCGATAATATTTCCCCGACCGGTATTTATTACATAGGAATTATGTTTATACATTTTGTGACGCATATTTTTCAAATATTCAGCTGTTTCGTTTATTGAATCAAGAGTTTCAAAGTGTTCTTTGAGAGAAACTCTAAAAGAGTCATCGACTGCCGGCGGCATCGGTATCAATGGCTGTTTACCCGCAAAAATTTTTAATCTTTTCAAAAAGCCGGGTGTCTTTATATTTCCGGCGTCAAAATCAATGTTTGATTTATAATCAGGATTCAATTTAAAATTTTTATCAAAGACATAATTATAAGTTTTGTAGTCATTTTCTGTTGTAAGAGAAATTATGTAGTCTTTGTTGTAATTTTTTATCCCTATTTCATAAATATTTTGTGAGAATAAGTTATTAAGGAGAGCGAGCCGTTTCCTCAAGGCAGGAATATCAGCATTTTTATCTTTGCAAATATTTATAAAATCATCTGCAGCAATCTGATAATCGAAAAGCTGCATGGCATTTTGTCTTTCCTTTTGAGAAAATTCCGAAAGTTTTTTTATATCGTTAAAACGATAGCAAAAAATTCCTTCCGGTTTTTTTTGACGGGTAAAAGGCTTAATGAAATTCAGAGTGTCGTCATCAAGGGAGGCAATCCTTATCAATTCTGCCGGCGAAAAACGGAGCATACCGGTATCATCTTTCACTGCAGCCATTTTAAAGAGTGATTTAAGTTTTTCGAAAGATAAGGTTCTCAAAAATTGCAAATCTGTAATATCATATAAAATCTTATAATGTTCGTGCAAATTAGCAAACTTGTATAAAAAATTTCTTTTTTTAGGTTCCGTGCGTGAAAAATTTTCCGAAAAAAGTACTCTGTCACACTCCGGCTGCTTAATAAATAACGGCTGAAAAGGGGTTATAACGTTTTCTTTAACTTCATATATGTTGTTGTAAACTTTATTTTTTAAAACACGATAAGTATTATTATCATTTTTAGTTAAATTAACCGGAAATTTCATCACAGTTAGATAAAATCCGTGAACGAAAAAATTTGCCTTAAAAGTCAAAAATTTTACAAAATGTGATGTAAAAGTGGTGTACGCTGCACAGAGAACCTTGTGTTATGGCTACATTACAATGGTGGCGGCACGAAGCTGCGGATACTGATTAACTTTTGAAAGTATAAAGTAAGGACAGATGAATAACTAAAACCTGAGCCGCCAGCCCGACAAAACCTTTTTGTCGTTTCCTTTTTTATTGTATAATAAAAGTAAGCAAGGAATGCATCAAATTTTCGGTATATTCTACCGGACATCTTCTTTTTTACAAGGTAATATTTCCGCCAGACCCCGGACATTATGCAATAAATCCGCAATGGTTGACGAATTACGGAACAAAGCTTATACTTGATTTTACAAAACTATATTGAATCAACAAGGAGTAAGATATGCAGGAAATAAAATGCCCCAAGTGCGGCGAAGTTTTTCAGGTGGACGAATCAGGTTATGCCGCAATAGTCAAGCAGGTCAGGGATAAAGAATTTTCAAAAGAAATCGAATCAAGAGAAATGCAATTTGAATCGGAAAAGGAAAATGCTGTTCAGCTGGCAAAACTTGAGGCGGAAAAAGATTTTAGCGAAAAATTGAACAAAAAAGAAGCCGAAATTGCAAAGCTTAAATCAGAAATTGAAACAGAACAAATAGCAAAAAAATCCGCAGTAAACGAAACTGCTGCCGAAAAAGACAGGGTCATAACAGAACTCAAAAACAAACTCGACTCCTTCAACAAAGATAAAGAACTTGAGATAAATAAACTCCTCACAAAAATGAACACCGAACTTGCCGAAAAAGAGAACAAAATTACAAAACTCAGCGGAGAAAAGGATTTGACGGAAAAAGAATTTCAGTTAAAAGAGCAATCCCTGAAAGAAAAGTATGAAACTGAAATAAGATTCAGGGAAGAAGAAATTTCACGTCTGAAAGATTACAAACTGAAACTTTCGACAAAAATGATCGGAGAAAGCCTTGAACAACACTGCGAAACAGAATTTAACCGTTTGCGTGCGACCGGATTTCAGAAGGCTTACTTTGAAAAAGACAACGACGCAAAATCCGGCAGCAAAGGGGATTTTATCTACAGAGATTACGACCCTGACGGCACAGAATTTATCTCAATTATGTTTGAGATGAAAAACGAATCGGATTCCACATCAACTAAGAAAAAAAATACTGATTTCTTAAAAGAACTTGACAAAGACCGCAGAGAAAAGAATTGTGAATACGCAGTACTCGTATCTTTGCTTGAACCCGAAAATGAATTTTACAACACAGGAATTGTCGATATGTCGCACCATTTTGAAAAGATGTACGTTATCCGCCCGCAGTTTTTCATCCCGATAATAACGTTGCTACGAAACGCAGCCCTAAATTCTCTGGAATACCGAAACGAACTTGCGATGATAAAAGCACAGAATATAGATATCTCGAATTTTGAAGCTGAAATGAACGATTTTAAAGACAAATTTTCAAGAAACTTCCGCCTTGCAAGCGAAAAATTCCACAAGGCAATCGAAGAAATCGATAAAACAATCGAACACTTGCAAAAGACAAAAGAAGCTTTGCTTTCATCCGAGAACAACCTGCGGCTTGCAAACAACAAGGCTGAAGATTTGAGTATAAAACGACTGACAAAAAACAATCCGACAATGCAGGCAAAATTTGATGCATTAAAATTGACTTCCGGAAAAAAGAAATAAAGTCATTGCAGGTTTGACCCGCAACATACCATGTCATCCTGAACAGTGCCAATTCCCGTAAGCAGCAGCGGCAAACGTTTCAGAATAACATGTGAAAAATCCCCCTTCGCTTCGCCAGGGTTCTGCCTCACTTTTTATCCTGTTCGCCCCCTCTCCCTAACCCTCTCCCGTAGGGCGAGGGAATATAATGCCTCCCTTACGAAGGGCATTGTTATACTTATAAGTTTTTTATCATGTTCATTCAAATGGATGACGTGAAAATTTTCACCTTTCTGCTGTGCTATCGTGCTTACGCACACGCTCCGCCATTAAAGGCAGGTTGGGCTTTCAGCCCAACAATGAATATTCATATCCGCCCCCTCACCCTAACCCTCTCCCCAAAAAGGGGCGAGGGAGTATAATGCCTCCATTCATAAGGGAGGTGGCACGAATGTGCCGGAGGGTTTTTCGATACTCTGCAATCGCACAACCGCCGCACCATGTCATCCTGAAAGCATAGAAAAATCAGTTGAGCCTTTTTAGTAATGTAGGTTTTGGTAATTTCTGATTACCGAAACATTTTTGTTGTGGTAAATTTTAATTTACCACAAACTACTGTTCAGGATCTTATCACCGGTATTGAAAAAGAGATTCTGAACAGTGACAAATTTCGTAAGCCGCCGCGGCAAACGTTTCATCATCCTTCAATTAACTATCATCTTATTAATAAACAACAATCGGATGTGATTTGTTTTCACACCCGATTGTTCAGGATTATCCTTTCTTTAAATTTTTTATTACATAATACCGAAGTCATCAAATCCGTCGCCAAAATCATCGACATGGCTTGAGAAATCATCAATGGAATTGCCAAATAAATCATCTGTCTGCCCGCCGAACAAATCGTCTACATGGTTATCAAACAAACCGTCTGCCGGTTTATCAAATAAATCATCCGTCTGCTTGCCGAATAAATTATCTACAGGCTTGTCAAACAAGTCATCTCCTGCTTTTAAACCGTCATCAACAAGACCAGTTTTGCCGTGTGTAATATCTCCAATACCGGCAATCACTGTATCTGCGGCATCATCAAGCTTTTGGGCAGCATTTTCAACTACATCTGCAGCTTTTTTACCGCCTGCGGAAAACGCATCATCCATAAGCAGAGTGGCTGCTATCGCGTTATTTGTATCATCCTGAATCTGCTGGTTTTGTTTATCAAGAGCTTCTTTTTGTGCTTTTTGCTGTTTTGCAATAATTTCATCCTGCTCTTTTTGTAGTCGTGCTAACTTTTGGGAATCATCTGTTTTCAGAGTTTCAGCAGGTTTCGGCTGTTCTGCTTTTTTCGGAGG
>JADIND010000189.1 GCA_017694215.1 Candidatus Scatousia excrementipullorum
CTAAAAAATATGTTAAATAAGCAGGATGCTGCTTTTATTGCCGGTACCGGTGCAAATTCAAAAGTTTATGAAATCCCTTTTCTTGATAAATATGTATTAAAAATTATTAATAATAATGTAAATCTCGAAACTGCAAAACAATATACGGGAAGATTTCCGAATAATATTAATCTTGGACAGCCGGTTTGGCAGCATCCTGATAATCCGAGGATTTTGTTGTTGAAAAAAATTAACGGAAAACCTCATTCAATTAAAGACTGGTCTAAAACCATGTACAATCCTGAAACAAAAGCTGCAATGAATGTTACAAAAGAGCAGGCAGATAATTATTTTTCACAAATTGCAAAAATTTCTGAAATGCCTCAAGCTGCTTTTGATGATTTGGCAAACCAGATAAAAGTTCTTGACGGGATTTCTAAATTTGATAATGACAATTTTAAAGGTTTTAAAATAGATTCAATTAATCCTAATAATTTAATGGTTGATTATAAGAACAATGAAATGCATATAATCGACTATTTCGGCAAAGAAAACGAACATCATAATACAAATACATATTTGGATATGGTTGCTGTAATAAGCGATTTCCCGCTGCTTCAAGAGTATAAAATCTTGTTAAAACCTGAAGAACAGACTCAGCTTGTTAAATTTTTGAAAACAATTAATGAAAAATGTTTAAAAGCCGGTACAAAAGCCGGTTTATCAACTGACAAAAACGTATTTATGGATTATATTAATGAGGTTCACAGATATTTTAAGCCATTGTCAGCCAAAAAACCTGACGGTTCAGGCGAATATGAAAGATTTTATGATAAAAAGGCTCAGGATCTTTTAGACATTCTAGGCATATAATTTCTAGCGGCAACCTTCATCGTCAGTATCAATCTTTCCGTCATAATCATTATCTAATCCGTCTGAACAGGAGCCTATAGATTCTTTGCTTTCTGCAGGCGGATTGAATTTCAGGTACTTATCCGGTATTTTTGCCCAAAGATAGAGAAAAAATCGTTTATAGAATTTTGCAAGTTTAGAATTTTCCAGAATTATTAAGTTTTCGTCGTTTTTATTTTCACCGCTGTTTGAAAAATTTGCAGAACCGGCAACAATGAACGTATCATCAATTATTATTGACTTTGAATGCATTTTACCTGCGTAGTTTTCAAGTTTTACCGGAATTCCGGACTGTCTTAACCGTGAAAGGGTTGAATTTCGAGTTCCAATACTTGTTGCATCCAGTATGATTTTTACGTCAATTCCTTTTTTGTGACTTTCAATTAATGCATTAGTCAGTGGTTTGTGCGTAATTAAAAATGCCGGAATATAAATATAGTTTTCAGCATTCTTTATAAGGGGAATGACTCCGCTGCTGATACCTTTATCCTGCGGTGAAAAGTATATTTTTATTTTTGTACCGTCATTTAATAAAATATTATTTCCGGTTATTGTATTTGTTTTAAGTGTATGAAATTTGCCGCCGTACATCTGTTCAAATTCAAGAGCATAAAGCCTTGCTGCTTCTGGAGAATTTATAAGAACAATTATATTTTGATTGAAACCTGAAAGTCCGGTCACCGAAAAATTCATTGAACCTGTGTAAACTGTTTTGTTATCAAATATAATAAATTTATTGTGCATGAGGCTGTTTGTAAGCTTTGAGTTTCCGGCAATAAAATCCGGGCGTTTTTCTGATATTAAGTTTAAAAGATTTTGAGTTTCAGGGTAATAATTATTACTTGAGGTTTGGGTATCATAAACAATCCTGACCCTGACTCCGCGTTTTATTGCATTTTCTATTGCTGCTTTAAGTTTAGGAATATCAGCCCAGCCGTATAATGCAATATCTGCGGATTTTTCGGCACAATTAAACAAATTAACCAGTTCCTTGCAGGCTTCATGGCTGCAATCTCTGTCAGGTTTCATGATTTTTGTGTAATCAGTTAAGATAATTTTAACGGAGCCGTCTGAAATTATGTTTGGTACAGAGGTAATTGTTTTTTTAGCTTTTACCGTATTTTTCTTTTTTATATGACAGAATTTGCATGGTAATGCTGTTTGCGGCAGGTCTTTGTGTTCAAGTATAACTGCATCAGAGGCTATTCTGCCGTATTCACATGATAATTTATGATACTTCAGGCTTTTATGGTTAAGTATTGTTAGTTTAAGTTTTTCGGACTGATTTATTATTTCTTTTGACTTTTCTTTGTTTACAAATGCTCCGTTTGTTATTGCAAAACCGGAAGATTTAAGCATATCAGAATATTTTCCGTCCTCTGTATAAATTTCGGCATATCTGCACTGAGGTGTATTCTCGTTTGTAAATTTTATTTTTACAAATTTACCTGCAAGTTTCTCCTGTGCAAATTTATCCGCAAGATATCCGATTGAGATTCCCTTATCAAAGCTTATACTTTTAATTTCATCTTTATATAGCGGAAGATTTGCCGTATAAGAGCTGACATTCGGTATGCATACAGTTTCGTTATCGTCAGCAATATTATTTCCGTTTAAATCAATGGTAATTTGTGTTGCTGTTTTAATATTCAGAACTTTTTGCCTTTTATTCAAGTTATACAGAAATATTAAAAAAGCACATAACAAAATAACTATTATTGTTGCAGTTAATTTTTCTTTCATATGTCTTTATGACTGCTAATTTCAAACCCCAGTCTGTATATAGTATCCTGTAATCTCTTGTCAATACTCAGATTAAATTCTTCGGTGTGATTATCAATCCTTCCGCCGGGATAATTCTTAGGATGAATAAGACATTCCGTGACTGAAGGGTCTGTTTCTATTACTTTTAAACCTTCTTCAAGTGTATTAGAGTTCATCATTCCCGTGTAGCAAACTCCTATCAGATAGTCATTTGATTTAAGTCCGTATTTTTTTGCTGTTTTACGATTTTGTGAGGTAAAAATTTTCAAAAGCAGGTTTTTTATAATATTCAGTGAATATGCAAAAGTACAGGTTTTCTTTTTATCTTCTACTGAATATAAAATCTCGTTTTGTGTACGAATATATGGTATGTCATACTCTTTTGCCAGTTTGCAGGTTATTTTAAATATTTGCGGAATAGCGTGGACATGTACATGTGAATCAATATGATCCGGTTTCGCAACTTCCGTAACCTTTTCAATTTGTTTCCTGAATTCTTTTTCTATTTGAGATAAAAATTCTTTGTTGCCGGATTTTAAAATTATTGAAAGATATCCGTTGTTAAAATTCCCCTCATCATCAGTTAAAAGAGGACAGTGTGTAAGTGATTTGCCTTCAATAATATTTAAGTGAACGCCGAGGCTCAAATTTTGACATTCCGGTAAAATTTCGTTTACAGCACTTTCAAATGCAGGACCGTTTGCACAAATGCTGGCACCTCTTAAAAAGCCGTTTGAATATCCTATCAGCACTGCTCTGTTAAATTCCTGCGACATTCCAAAATCATCAGCATTAAGTATAAATTTTTTATCAGTCATAAGATAATTATGTTACTCTCCGTTTTTCTGTATTATAATAAAAACAGATTTTCACGGCAATTTATTAAGAGGAAATTAATATGAAAATACCGCAGCTAGCAGTTATTATTCCGTGTTATAATGAAGAACTTTGTATAGAGTCAACGGTTAGTAAACTTTTTGAAGTTTTTAAATATTTGATTGACAAAAATAAGATTAAGGCTGACAGTTATATTTATTTAATTGATGACGGTTCAACAGATTCAACATGGAGTATTATTGCACAGCTGCATAATAACGATTCAAGAGTTAAAGGGCTAAAGTTTATAAGAAATTACGGCAACCAGAAGGCTTTGATTGCGGGGCTTGAATCTGTTAACCAAATCGGCTGTGATTGTGTTGTTTCCATTGACGCCGATTTACAGCAGGATGAATGGGCTATAGAAAAATTTATTGATAAATATATGGAAGGATACGATATTGTTTCAGGCATAAGAAATGACCGAAACACAGATTCTTTTTTTAAACGTTCCAGTGCGATTTTATTTTATAGGACAATGAATATTCTCGGTGCGAAAATCCCGATGAACCACTCTGATTACAGGTTAGTCAGCAAAAGAGGTTTGAACGTTATGGAACAGTATCACGAAAAAGCTTTATTTTTAAGAGGTTTTTTCCATGAAGTCGGTCTAAAGACTGCGTATGTGCATTTTGACGTTAAACCGCGAGCTGCCGGTGTTTCAAAATTTAATTTTATGAGTTTAACTGCTCTTGCATTGAACGGAATTACTTCATTTTCGGTAGTTCCTTTGAGATTTATTGCAGTGCTTGGTTTTTTTATGGCACTGTTCGGTTTTGCCGCAGGAGTTGAAGCCGTTGTTGAAAAACTTTTGTATAACAATTCCCCTAACGGGATGGCAACAACAATTATTTTGCTTTGTGTGTTCGGAGGAACACAGCTTTTCTGTCTGGGAATTATAGGTGAATATGTAGGACAAGTCTACAGAGAAGTTAAAGCAAGACCACGTTATATTAAAGATATTGAACTTAAATAGGGTAATTGTTTAAATATAATTAGTGATATATTGCGACTTTGTAAACAATTTGTCGGAAGACAAAAAATAGCTTATTATATAGCTATGAGTAATGCTAAAATAGTTATAACCGATGACGAAAAAATTGTCACTTCTGCTTTTAAAACACTTTTAAGGGTTGAAGGTTATAATGATGTAAATTGTTTTAATAATCCTCTTGATGCTGTTGAATTTCTTAAAAACAATCAGCCCGATATTATTATTTCCGATTTTCTCATGCCTGAAATGAACGGACTGGAATTTTTAAGAAAGGCTAAAGAATTGTATCCTGAAGTTAGTATGATTTTACTGACAGGATATGCTGACAAAGAAAATGCAATAAAGGCTATTAACGAAATAGGTTTGTACAAATATATCGAAAAACCTTGGGATAATGACGATTTGCTCTTTAATATTCGCAACGGTATTGAAAGAAGTCACCTGTTGAGTGATTTAAGAGATAAAATAAAACAGCTTGAAGAAGCAAAAAAACAGTTGGAATTATATTCTAATAATCTGGAAAAACTGGTTGCGGAAAGAACTGCAGACTTAACTTTGGCAAACAGTAAATTGTCAGGAATAATTAATTACTGTGCAGACGGTATCATTATTATTGATTCGGAAGGCAATATTGAGCAGGCAAATCCGGCTTGTGAAAATATGACGGGATTAAGTGAATCCGCATTACTCAAAAAGAAGTTTCAGGAAATTGCATACCTGAACAATTATACCCCGCATCAGGAAAAAGGCAACGGTATTATCCTCGGACTGGATAATGACTCGTCAGAAGTTCTTATTAAAGACTGTTATATTATTAATTCTCTCGGCGGTATGCAAACTCCTGTTGAAATTAATTTTGCTTCGCTTGCAGTTGATGATAAGAACAAATTTGTAGGAGTTATACGTGATGTCAGCAAGCATAAAGAAACAGAAAGATTAAGAGATGATTTTATTGCAACGCTTACTCACGATTTGAGAACCCCGCTGCTTGCGGCAATTCAGACTCTTAAATTTTTCCTTGACGGTTCGCTGGGAGCTGTTGATGAAAAACAGAAAGTTCTTTTATCTACAATGCTCAAGAGTAATGAAGATTTACTGGGGCTTGTCAACGCATTGCTTGAGGTTTACAGATTTGAAAGCGGTAAGCTTGAATTGTGTAAAACAATCTTCCCTATTAAAGATTTGGTTACACAGTGCTATGAAGAATTAAAACCGCTTGCAGAAAATAAGAACATAAATTTTGTATTAAATGCAGATGAAATTGCTGATAAAACTGAGATTTATGCTGATAAGGCAGAAATTAAAAGGGTTATTATTAATCTTTGCGGTAATGCAGTTAATTATACAAATAAGGACGGAGAAATCGAAATTCTGGCAAAAGTTCAGTCCGGTGATTTTATATTCTCTGTTTCAGACAACGGCAACGGTATTCCTAAAGAGGATATTCCGAACTTATTTAACAGATTTTCTCAGGGTACAAGCCGTAAACGTTCTACCGGAACAGGCTTAGGACTTTATTTATCCAGACAGATTGTTGAAGCCCACGGCGGTAAAATCTGGCTGGAAAGCAAATTAAATAAAGGCAGTGAATTTACTTTTCTTTTAACTAATGTCGTAAAAGAAGAAAGACAGGTTGTAAATGGTTAAGGTACTTATTATCGAAGATCAGGATATGGCAAGAGTTGCACTTTCTGTAGTGTTAAGTAAAAATCCGGATATACAAATTGCGGATATGGCAACTGACGGGCAGGAAGGGGTTGATAAAGCTCTTGAATTGAAGCCTGATTTGGTCATTATGGATATCGGTTTGCCTACCATCGACGGAATAGAGGCAACAAGACTTATAAAAGAAAAAGCTCCTGATATAAGAGTTTTGATGTATACGTCACGAGAAACTGAAAATGACATTTTTGATGCATTTCAGGCAGGTGCTGACGGGTATATTACAAAAGGTGCAACAGTTGAGCAGACAATTTCAGCAGTTCTTGCGGTCAGTGAAGGAACAGGCTGGCTTGACCCTGCTATAGCAAAAGTAGTTTTAACTAATATAAAAAGAACCAATCCGTCAGAGGGCAGACGCGGAGAAATAAATTACAAACTCGGGAAAAATTTATACGGGCTTACCGAACGCGAAATGGATGTGCTTGCTCTTATAGTCGACGGGCTTACAAATCCGCAGATTGCCGATAAACTTTGCATTACTATATCTACTACAAAAACGCATGTTCACAGCATTCTGCAAAAACTCTACGTAAGAACCCGTGCAAAAGCAACAGCAATGGCTATGAAAGAGGGTCTTGTCTAAATATGAAAAAGTTAGCAGTATTGTTTTGTCTTTTTGCAAGCTGCTGTGCGGCTTATTCCTTTGATTTTTTTAAAAAAGATTACAGAGAAGAAAATTCCGATTATATCTACGGAGTGCATAAACAAGATGAAAAAGACAGATATAAAAAGGAAAAAATGGACGTTGATCCTTCCGGTTTTATGACGGTTGAAGAGTATGAAATGCTTTCTGCTCCTGTTGATAAAACTCAAATTGATACGGAAATACCGAAGATTAAAACTCCATCGGATATGAAATATGTTCCGCAGCCCTCTTATAAAATTGTTAGGTATAATAATCCGCCCGGAAGTCCGGAAATTTCCTTGAGAGGGAATTTCCATAAGAACAGAATGCAAAATGCACAGGGAATAACTTCTCCGGATTATTCAATAATGGTTTATCCTGCAATATATTATTATCCTGGAAGTGCAGGAGTCGCAACTGATTTGTTTGTAATTCCGCTAAAAGAAGGTGCTACACCTCTTCAAAAAATTCAAAAGGCACATGTAATGCACCGAAATCCGGAGCCGATTTTGTCGACAGATACCTCAATTAAGGATAAATATATTTTCAGAACCCTTACGCCTATTGATTTTTCTTACGACGGAACAAAGCTTCTTGTTAAAGAAAAAGTCGGCTCTTCACTTGACGGTATATGGGAAACCAATGCTATTGTATATGATTTTGAAACAAAAACTTCGTATAAATTGTTTGAGTTGCGTGATGCAATTATTTATTACTGGAAAGTATATAAGAATCTCGATTTAGGTGATAAACGATGGGACATTTATCCTCTGGGATTTGATTTAATGAGTCCTTACAGAGTAGTAGCTGCGGCTTACGCTTATACCGGTGATAAGCCGGTATATCTTGGAACTTGGAGTATTGACAGCAAGGGGACACAAACGCGTCTTGTTTCATTTAGCGAAAAAGATGTCAGAGTTTCAATGAATGGATACAAGATAATAAAAGACGGATCGATTACTCCTGCAATACTTGAAGCTGAAGAACGACAGCTAAAAGCAGCAGAAAAAGCTTTAAAAGAAAAAGAAAAAGCAGAAAAACGTGCAGAAATGGATGAAATTAAAGCACGCCACAAAACAAATGCAAAACAATTAAAAGAACAGCATGAAGCTGAAAGCACGGAATTCAGATACCGTGGTAAAGTTGAAGGCAGTACAACGCAAAATGATATTATAGAGCAGTACAATGAAGAAAAAGTGCTGAGAGATTTAAAAGAAGAACAAAAAAATGATACAAAACTTCTCAAAGAGCTAGAAAAAGAAGAACGCCAGCTTCAAAAAGAAGTCCGCAGCAATACAAATATTAATGAATCCTCTTCAAATACCCGGCCATAGAATATTATACGTAATAAACGAAATTCAAAAGTTCATTACGATCATCATCTATAGTAAATCCCATATTTACATATAAATCTTCATAATCAAGGTTATTTTCGTGTCCGTGTTCAACTACTGATTCAAATGTATATAGATTATTGGAAATTCCGACATCACCGTATGTTATAGAAGTCAGTCCTTCAAAGTTAGCCGAAATGAAATCTTTATCAACGCCTTCTATTTCCTGATAATAGAAATCATCATCAAAGCAGTCATTTACATAGTATGTAACCGCTTCATTGTAAATATGAAGTGAGTGTGTAATTTCGTGAATAAGTGTACTTGCCATATAATTGGTGCAGTAGTTGTAATAGCTTTCATCATTTGCAAATACAATGTCCGTTATATAAAATGTTGTATTTGGATCTGTATTGTATGCATCAATGATATCCTGATATGTTTCGTAAGTTCTTTCAGGCATAAGGTATTTAGAGTTAAGTAAAATGCTTCTTTGCGTATTCAAATGATAATAGCCGTCATATCCACCCATTACAAAGCTGTAACTTCCAAGAGTATACTCATCTTCAGGAGCTGAATAATCACCGAAACCTATAGGGAAATCAATATTTTCAATCGCTTTTCTGAGTTCAAGCAAAAATGACAATTTCAATTCTGATTCCATATTTTGCTGACCTTCAGTGACCTTTTGGTTGTAATTTGCAATATAGTCATCAAGCCATTCAACCATTAAATTAATAGCACCTTCAACAACTTTCTTTTCATCATCATTTGAATATTGAATATTATTTAAGATATTAGTTGTATCAGTTTTTGCATTAATTGTATTTGCGGATGTGTATTCTACGAATTCAATTTTCTTTGCCCCTGCGATAATTTCTTCAAAGCTGGGACCTTCTTCTTCAACTTCTTCTGTTACTGGAGTTTCTTCAGTAGTCTCAGTTCCTTCTGCGGCAGATGTTTCATCATTTACAATCTCATTTAAAGATGCATTTGTATTTGTTTGCAACAAGCTGTTTATCTGATTCTGTTCGCTTACAATTTTTGATATTTCATTAGCCACAGTGCCGTTAAAAACATCATTTTCATCTACCTTTTCTACATGCATTAAAGCTGAATCTTTCAAAGTAAAGCGGCTTGTAATTGAAAGAAAATATTGAGCATCATCTGTCGGATTAACATCCTCCAGAGTATTTTTTGCCTGGTTTTCGGGTCTATATATTAATAAATCCTGGTTTGTAACATCTAATGACATAATTTTCTTCCTTATTAGCCGAATGCTTTGAATGATCTTTCTACGTTTTTATTAATAACGTTCTTAATACTTTCTTCTTCAGTTAAGAGAGCATCATATTCAGTATCAATTTTCTTCTGATCCATTTCATAACGTTTGTCTTTTGTCTGAATTTCTTTCATATCTTTTTCATATTCAGCCTCTGCAATAGCAAGTTCCTGTTCATTTTGCTGTTCTGAAATAGCCGTACATGCACTCAGTGAAACTAATTCATAATCAGTACCGTTAATACTTACACTCTGTGTTGTATTTTCGGTAGCCGGGGTAACAAGCTGATATTTACCGCTCTTCAGACCCATTTCCAATTCTGCTGAACTTAATCCTTCAAAGTCAGGATCTTCAACCAGTCTTGTTTCCATAATAGGGATTTCTTCAGTAATAGCTTTTTGTTCATAACCGATAGGTTCCTGTGTTGTATCAGGTACTTCTTCTTCTGCTTCCTGAGCCAGTGTTGCTTCCTGCAGAGCTGAAAGATTCAGTACAGGAATACCGTTTGCCGCAGCAGTTGTTTGATTTTCTGCCTGCTCGGCATACCCTTCATCACTAGAATCAAGCCAGATTTTTACTGTTGAACCGTCTGCCATCTCTTCGTATTCTTCTGTTAAGACATCAGAATTAGTGTTTCCGGAATCAAATGAAGGAGAAGTTGAATTTGCCCAGTACAATACGTTGTTGTTGTTTCTTGTATCAAGTGCAACCATATTTGTCACATCAGATTCAATAACAGGACCCCAGTTAGCAAGATCGGTACCGTTAATCGGGCTTCCGTCCGCAGTTGTAATTGAACCCATTGAAACACAGTTGCTTATTGTCGTTTCGTGAGTATCATCCCCGATAAATCCGTTTATTGAATTTGAGTAATCAGTATTATTAGATAAAACTATATTAACGTCAGCATAGGTATTTGAAATTTTGCTATCACCTTTTGCTGTATTAATATTTGCACCGATTGCACCGCCAATGTAGCCGAAGCTATCATCTGCGTTAGGAACATTAATAGTACCGCTTACAGATGTTCCGCTGATATTACCGTTGTTAAGACCGACAATACCGCCGACGCCGGCTCTTTCCGGCTGATAACCTTCAGGGTATGTCTTATTAGGATCAAGATTGCAGGTTATATCAACATTAGAAATATTACAATTTTCAATACTTGCACCGTCTGCAAGATATCCGGCCATACCGCCTATTGCGTCTGTATCTGCAGAAATTACTGCATTAGCAAGGTTGACGTTTTTAACGGTACCGTACAAGCTGCTGAATAAACCTTGAGAGCCGTTAAGATTTTCAAAAGTGGTGCCGTTACCGTCAAAGATACCCTGAAAAGACGGGATACCCGGCCAATCTCTGTAGACACCCAAATCAATGCTTTCACCTTCCGGCAAATTAAATACATAGTTTTGTTTAACCGCTTCAGGATTTGTTCCCATAGCGTCAATTATTGCTTCAAAACCGGCTTGAGATTTAATCTCGATAGCATTAATTTCTGTTTCTTTACCGTTTATAACTGTTGTATAAGAAGAGGTTTTTAAATCGTCTTCGCCCAATCCCGATGCTGCTACGATTGCTTCCATTTCGGTAAGTGATTCTGTACCGTATGCAGGGATAAGATTTGAAGCATCTTCAAACCCTACTTTTTCTGTTTTTGTCGGATATATAGGTTTTGTCAAATCATCTTCGTAACCGACAACAACCGTTTTTGTTCTGCCTGTATCAACTTCTTCGTACTTGTAGCCCAGAACTTTATTTCCGTCATATACAAGTAAATTTTGAGCTTTTAAATTTTCAAGGGAAATAAGTTCAGCCTTAGTTACTGAACCGGTAGCAGTAAATATATTTGAATTTACGTATAAATTACTGTTTGCCAGAGCTTCTGTATATCTTTCCTGAATGGCTTCTGTATCCATGGAAAGTCTGATTTTAGCATCAGAAACGGCCTGACCTCTATGTGAAAGGTTAT
>JADIND010000190.1 GCA_017694215.1 Candidatus Scatousia excrementipullorum
GGTGGACACAGCAAAGATATTACCCCTACAACAATGACTACAATAAAAGATGCTGAAGGGAATTATGTAAATGCAGGAACTCTGAAAAATTGGGCATTAAGCGGAGGTAAAAGAGATCCGGGATTTAAAGATGTAAAAGATCCTTTTATAGTAAGGCCTTTACCTAACTACAATACAGAAACCAAAAAGATTGAGGCTGTAACTGAAGTCCTTGAGCCTACTGCAAACGGTAGTCTTGACGGCAAAGTTGTGGTTCTTAATCCAGGACACGGCGGATATCAGCAGAAAAACGGATTCTTTGATGCCGGAACGGTACTTTCGGTTGAAAATGCAGAGGGAGAGCAGATGCCTATTGAAGAATGGCGTGTTGCACAAAGCTATGTAGAAAAGATAGCAGATAATCTGCGGAAACGTGGAGCAAAAGTTGTTATTGTTTCCGGTGCCGTAAGAAACGGAGGAATGGCTGCTCAAAAGTATTTAGAAGGTATGCTGGCAGGCAAAAAAGGTGATGATAACGTTCGTGAATTAATGAAAGATACTGATAAAAAGGATATGTTATTTTTATCGGTACATGTTGAGTCGGCTAAAGAAAAACCAGATTCTAAAATGTGTACGGTAAGATATACAAAAAATATTGATAAAGAATTGGCAGACAATATAAGCCGGTATGTTAATCAAGGTTTTATGACACTTACTCCTGATTCCACTCATGACAATTTATATGTTAATAATGCTACCAGAGGAATTCCTTCCTCATTGTTGGAAATTGGTAACATTGCAAACGGACATATTACAAATTCATTATTGTCGGAGTTTGATCAGAATAAATATGCCGAATGTATTGCAAATGCTATTGAAGCCACGTTATTGAATTAAGAGGATATTAACTTTGACTGAAATGAATATAACTTTACAACAGAATAATGTGAGACAACAACCTGTTCAGGAAGAAAAAAGTTTTTGGACACGTGCCAAAGAATATGCTATGAGTTTATTCTCGGAAATTGCGGATTTTTTCTCCGGAGAAGATGATGCAAAACCTGCTAAAACTACTGAAATTCCTCTTATTAGAGATATTTCCGATGAACAAATAATGCAGCAAAATACCAGAAGTAAGTATATAATTGTTACTAAAAATCCAAATTATAAAATTCAAAAAGGTGATAATATTTCAAAAATTGCGGCAAAATTTGGGGTTCAGCCTGCTGCCGTAATGGCAGTAAATGGTTTAGATGAAAAGAGTGCCGTAAAAATTCGTGCAGGGCAAAGTTTAAAAATCCCTCCTACAAGGACTCCGAAAAATATAAATACACTAAAAGATGTTGCAAAATCAATGGGAGTCAGTAATGAATTTATTCTTGGCATAAAAAGAATTGAAGACGGTAAAGAATTGAAAGACACCCAGTTTCATAATACTCCTTATAATGACAAAGGCAAAACAAAGACAATAGGCATAGGGCATGTCTGGAAAAAAGGCGAACCTGAATACCTTAATAATAAACAAGTTTTGGAACAGTTTGCAAAAGATCTGATTAAAGCAGAAGATCATTTAAGAGTTCTGATGGGCGGAGAGAAAAATTATGACAAACTCCCTGCTTCGTTAAAGGAAGCTTTGCTTGATATGACATTTAATAAAGGTACTGATATTATCAAAAATACAGAGGGACTCTTATGGTGTCTAAAAAATGGTAAATATGAAGCTGCAATATGTAAGATGACCAACAATGTTTCTGCAGCAACAAAGCAACCTATGAGCGGACTGAGTAAACGCAGACTCTTTGATATGGCAACCGCAAGTAAAATGTATAACGGTAATATCCCGAAAAGTATAACCAATACAGCTCAAAGAGTTTACAATGACGGCATAAGACTTTTGAGACTGGAATATCCTGATAAAACGGAATTTGCAGCACAGCTTGCTGATTACAATAGAGATGTAAAAAGTTTCTGGGGCAGCAAGGTTAAGCTTATAACAAAGTAATTATTTCCCCTACAACATTACCGTGAAGTGTTTTAATTGAATGGTCAGCCTCAATATCAGCCCAGTGCAGATTTTTGAGGCTGTCTGTTACAACAAGTTCTCTTGCTTTCATATCAGAATCACAGATTTTTACGACAAGTCCCTCTTCTGTTTCTGTATTAACCACAATAAATAAACCGCCGGCTCCTGTTTTGGCAATAAGATTTTTGGAATTCGCAATGATTTTTGTATCGGTTCGGTCTTCTCCGCCTATAATGTATGGATTATTAAGGATTGCGGTTTTAATTTTTTCATACCGCGGATTGGTAAACATATTCAGATATCCTTTAACCATGTTGAAAAGCGGCATTGCAAATATTGGAACTCCGCATCCGTCTTTTGTTATAGGATATTCTTTTTTTAATTCACAGAGGTCATAAATTTTCTTTTTTATTGCCTGCTGAAGCGGATGGTTTAATTCATCATAAGTTTCCAAATCCCATCCGTTCATTTTACACAACCCCAGCATAAAAATATGTTTTCCTGAGCAGTTATTGTGTAATGTTCTTGCCTGTTCTCCTGCAAGCAGCATTCTTGTCTGTTCCGTTTTTGATAGCGGCTTATGGATGCCGCATTTTAACTGATTTTCATTAATTCCTATTTTCTCTAAAAGTGTTTGAGCAATGTTTATATGTATGGATTCTCCGGCATGAGAACCACAGCATAGTGCAATTTCCTGTTCCGTCATGTTATATCGGATATCCATTCCGTAATCAATTAACAGACTTGCCTGCAATGGTTTCGCACATGAACGGAGAAAAAACGGATAATTGGCAGAATCTCCTTTACTGTCAATAATGTGTTCTTTGTCTGCTACAATAATATATCCATAATGCTCCTGTTCAATAAGGGAATCTCTTTTATATTCTACTAGTAGTTCAGGTGTTCTAATCATCATTTTTCCCGCTTACCATTTGTATAAGCTGTTTCATCCTTTTTTTTAGTGTTTCGTTTTCCTGTTTCAAATTATCTATTTCTATCTGGTATTTTTCTTTTTCCGTAATTTGAAGTTCGCTTGTCGGATATATTGCAGAATCAAGAATAAATCTTTTTTTTGCATCAAACTTGAGTGTAAATAAATTTTTTATTTCAGTTTTTGAAATCAAATTCAAATCCGTAAGGATTTCACCTATAGGTTTGGTTTCAGTTTTTTGAATTTTTAGGCATTCTTCAAGCTGCTGCGGGGAAATAAGACCCTTTTCCTTAAAGTATTCACCGGTCCGGAATTTTCCGGCAATAAATCCGCATGTCGCAAAAACCTCTTTATTTTTAGGATATTCGATATAATTTTGTTCCATACAAAACATAAAAAGCTTTGCTGTTTCTTCAAGCGAGAGGAATGTATTCAATGCAATTTCCAAAATATTATAATTTTCACGGCAGAGTTTTAAAAAGTTGTAAATATTATTATCGAGTGCAAATTTTTTATTTTTCAACTCATTTTCTCCGTCATAGGTAATCACAGGTTCATAAAATACAAAAATCTTTTCCGGAGATTCTATAACCCGTTTCTCATAACCGTTTTCTTTAAGATCAAAATAAAGCTTTCTAAACACGGCCTGTTTTACCCAGATAGGATAATCAAGCAATTTATCCGTAAAGAGTTTAAATAAATTTTTCTTCAACTCGGCCTCCGAATCCCATTTTAATACGAAAAACGTATTAAGGCAATCTTATACTTTACGGTATTGATTTATAATTATAAAACATGTAAAATAGCCTTATAGGATAGGAGATTAAGATATGGATGGAATAACAAAAAAGAAGATTGGAGTAGCCGTAATTGCATTGATAGGCTTTATTACGACAATAAAGCTTGCTATAATCTATTACAATGCAAACTTTAACCCTTATGCACTGCCGAGTTTTTGTTCGGTTAATTCGTTAATAGACTGTGATGGTGTCGCAAAAACTACGGAATCACAATTCTTCGGTATTCCGCTTGCATACTGGGGATTATTCTTGTATTCATTTATCGGAATTTTGTTAATTGCGGATAAATTGAAAAACTTTAAATTGTTTAAGTTTATGGAAGTGTTTAAAAACCCTCTTGATTATATAGCATCGCTGGGTTTGCTTGCATTTATAATCTCAATGGGGCTTTTGTGTGTAAGTCTTTTTGAAATAAAAAAAATCTGTGTACTTTGTGCGGTTACTTATCTTTTAGATTTGCTGATAGCACTTATTGCAGTTGATTTTAAAAACGGAGGATTTATAAAAGCCGTGAAACAGAGCGTTTTGGATTTTCTTGATGCAATCAAAGTTAAAGCTTATCTTATAGCATTTATTGTTGTAATGTTAATTGCCGGAACAGGTCTTGTTTACGCATCAACAACAAATATCTTCACTCCACAGGTTAAACAGGCAAAAGATTTCGGTGAATTTGTAAAAGCTAAAACTAACAAATATAAAGTAAGCGGAAATATTCTCGGTGACAAAGACGGCAAAATTATCGTTTATATTTATACAGATTACAGATGTCCTATCTGCAAAGTTCACAACATTATGATGCACAAACTTGCAAAAGATTATAAAGGCATAAAAATTGTTCACAAAAATCTTCCGCTTGACATTGACTGCAACAAATATCTTACAAGACCGTTCCATGAAGGGGCCTGCGAAATGGCAAAAATTGCACTGGCGGCAGAAAAACAAGGAAAATTCTGGGATATTAATTCTCTGTTCTTTGAAAAACAGCCTGCAACAGTTAAAGAAATGCTTGAAATTGCAAAAGGTTTAAATCTTGATATTGATAAACTCGAAAAAGATATGACAAGCAAAGAAATCAATGACCAACTTACAAAAGATATTGATACCGCATTCGCTGCAGGGATTAATGCGACACCTACAATAAAAATCGGTCAGGACGTTTACGTAGGTATCAAACCGTATTCAAAATATGCAGAATTAGTGGAGCAGGCAGGTGCAAAAAAGAAATAATGAAATAATTCTTCATGCCTGCTGCGGAATATGTTCCGGTTATCCCGTGTCTTTTTTACAAGATGCGGGATACCGCGTTTTGGTATATTTTTATAACCCTAATATTTATCCATTAGAAGAATACCAAAAAAGGCTTGAGGCGGAAAGAACGATATGTTCGCACTTCAGTGTAGAACTTATTGAAGGTGCATATGATACGGAAAGCTTTTATGAGCGTGCAAAGGGGCTTGAAAACGAACCTGAAAAAGGCAAACGCTGTATAGAATGCTTTAAACTCCGACTGGAAAAGACCGCTAAATTATGTATTGATAAAGGCGTTAAAAATTTTACAACGTCTATTGTGATAAGTCCGCACAAAAATTTTCAGCTTTTATCTTCACTCGGAAAAGAAATTGCACAAAAATACGATTTAAATTACCTTGATATTGATTTTAAAAAGAAAGACGGATTTTTAAAGACAAACAAAATCTCACGCGAATTAAATCTTTACCGCCAGAACTACTGCGGCTGTGAATTTAGTATGCGAAAATAGTCCGCTTACATTAGTATTTAGATTATATTAATTCACCTTTCAGATACCATGTTTTTAAGCCGGTAATTTTGACATTGACAAATTCTCCGGTTAAATCTTTGTCACATGGAATATGGACAATTTTATTATTACGGGTTCTGCCTGTAATTACATTTTGACCTTTATGATTTTCAAAACTTTCAATCAGAACTTCCATTTCGCGTCCGACAAATTTTTGATTTGATTTAAAACAGTTTTCTCTGACTTTTTCGTTCAACCTGGCAAGACGTTCGGTTTTTGTGTCTTCGTCAATATATTTGTCAACCCATTTTGCCGCAACGGTTTTCTCTCTTGGAGAATAAGCTGCCGTATTTGAATAATCCAATTCAAATTCATCTATAGCCGTCAGAGTTTCTTTGAATTGTTCTTCTG
>JADIND010000191.1 GCA_017694215.1 Candidatus Scatousia excrementipullorum
GATAAAACTGCATCACAAATCGCCAAAAGAAATGCAATGAATATTGACCAGATTTTAAATAAAATGGACAATAATAAAGAAGTAACAGTAGGTCTTCATCATAGTATTGATAAAAAATAAATTTATATTAAAATTTCATTAAAAAAGCTCCCTTTCGGGAGCTTTTTGTAATTGTTATATTTTGTCGAAACCTGTATATTTTCTGAGGACTTCCGGAATAATAATAGTTCCGTCCTCCTGCTGGTAGTTTTCAACAATAGCTGCAAATGTTCTTCCGACAGCAAGCCCTGACCCGTTGATTGTATGAACAAACTGGGTTTTTCCAGTAGCTTTATCGCGGTATCTGATATTTGCACGTCTTGCCTGATAGTCGCCGTAGTTAGAGCAGCTTGAAATTTCCTTATATGTGCCGTAAGAAGGCATCCAAACTTCCAAATCCCAGCATTTATTTGCTGAAAATCCTATATCTGCCGTACAAAGTGCCTCACGGCGATACGGGAGTTCAAGAAGCTGCAGCATTTTTTCTGCATCTTCAGTCAATTTTTCATGTTCTTCTTTACTTGTCTGCGGAGTACAGAGTTTTACCAGTTCAACTTTATTAAACTGGTGAACACGGATTAACCCTCTGGTATCCTTTCCTGCAGAACCTGCTTCACGGCGGAAACAAGGTGTGTAGGCTGTCATGTATTTAGGCAGGTCATCTTCCGAAAGTATTTCGCCAGCATAAATATTTGTAACAGGAACTTCGGCAGTAGGGATAAGATATAAATCTTCATCAACACACTTATACATATCTTCCGCAAATTTTGGAAGTTGACCCGTTCCTGTCATTGTTGCAGCATTTGCCATAAACGGCGGAAGGATTTCTTCATAACCCTGCTCATTGCAGTGGTAATCAAGGAAGAAATTAATAATTGCACGTTCTAATTTTGCACCTTTGCCTCTGTATAATGTAAAACGGCTCTGGGAAAGTTTTACGCCGCGTTCAAAATCAACAAGACCTTTTTCTTCGCACAAATCCCAGTGAGGTTTGAATTCAAAATCGAACTTTCTTGGTTCACCCCATTTGTAAACTTCCTGATTATCATCTTCCGAAGCTCCGACAGGAGTCGTTTCATCAGGAATGTTTGGAATATGAAGTAAAATATCCCTCTGTTTTGCATCTAATTCAGACTGTTTTTCTTCTAATGCTTTGATATCATCGCCTATCTTACGAACTTCTTCCTGTACTGCATCTGTATTTTCACCTTTTTTCTTCAATTCACCTATCATCTGAGAATCTTTTTTTCTTTTTGCTCTTAATTCGTCAGCTTGAGTTTGAATTTTTCTTCTTTCTTCATCTATCTTAATAACTTCATCAATAGAAAGTTCCGGATTTCTTCTTTTTAAAAGTTCGTTAATTTTTTCAGGACACTCCCGAATTAGTTTTATATCAAGCATTTTCAACCTCTTTCTTATTTCATATTCAGCACAAATATTATAGATTAAATAGAAACATTAATCAAGACAAGAATAGCCCGACAGGTAAATCAAAAGATTTATTGCAAAATTGACAAAAAAATAGGATAATGTTTTTGAGGATATGTGGCATGAAAATTTTTAAGATGATATCAGAAAAATTTAATAGTAAAAATAAAAAGATTATCTCAGGCGGTATGACAATTCCTGTGGAATTAAATTTTGATGCCGAAAAAAATGAATTTCTTGATAATCTCTCAAGAAAAGCTGTCAAACTTTACGAAAAACAGACAGATATAAAGAATTTTTCAAAACTGGTTCTTTCTGACCCTGAAAATACATCCCACAACGAAAGAGTCAGTGAATTAATGCAAAAAGGCGTAGTTGACCCGCTGGAAGATGAAAAACTGAAAAAACTTGCAGATAATTCAAAGTTTTTGCGTGATTTGGGACTTATCGATTAATTGTATGATGTAAAATAATCTATAAATTATATACTTAATATGTGTTATAATTTGGAGGTTAAGATGGATGTAGCAAACATTGCAAACAGCACCAATAATGTAAAAATGGGTTGTGGTGCCGTAATTTTTGGATCTGTTGCTTTTATTTTATCGTTTTTTATACTTTTCTTAAATGAAGCTAATTATGTAAAAAACATTAGAAAAGCAAATTTTATTAAAAGTAATGTTGTAAGTGTTAACTCGTATGATGCAATAAATAATAACAAACTTGTTCATTTTTCCGGTAACATTACAACAAATGCAGTTCTTGGCGATAACTATGTTAGAGTCAACACCCCTGTACTTGACAGAACCGTAAAAATGTATCAGTGGGAAGAACGTTCTCATAAAAGCTCAAGTGGACACTCAACTAGCTATAGATACGAAAAGGTTTGGTCTGAACATGAAATTAATTCAGCTCATTTTCGCAGAAGCGGGCATGATAACCCGCCTATGCCGTTAAAATCCAAAGATTTTATTGCAAATTCCGCAAAAATCGGAGATTTTACGATTGACAGAACTGTTTTGAATGTTATTAATCCTGTTCAGGATTTATATTTAAATAATCTAAAGGGAAGATATTCAATAGAAGACGGAACCGTTATTTTTATCCCAAACAGGAGAACCAACAACGGAATTGGTGATTTAAAAATTTCTTATAAGTATGTTCCGGTAAATACTCAGGTATCTGTTATTGCTCAGCAAATGAATGATACTCTTACCGCATTTAGTACGTTGAAAGGTAAAGCAAAATACGTAATTGCTCTTGCTGAAACAGGTTCTGTGTCCGCTGAAACTATGATTAAACATTTTGAAGACAGCAATGCAAAACATGCCTGGATGATGCGTGGTATAGGCCTTTTGGCAATGTTTATCGGGCTCTTGTGTTTGGCTTCTCCTATTACAACGCTTCTTTCATTTATTCCGATATTTGGTTATCTCGGAAACAAAACGATTGCATTGCTTGCTATTATTGTTTCAATATGTCTTTCGGCAATAACCATTGCTGTTGCATGGATTGCAGTAAGACCAGAAATCGCAATTCCTGTGGTAATTGCTGCAGCAGGCGCTATCTTCTTCTATTTAACATCCGGCGGAGGAGGCTCTAAAAATATTCCTCCTGCTCCTATAAATCCGCAGCAGCCAATGCCACCGGTATAGTTATTTTCAGAAAATTAGCAATAAAAATCCCTGTCTTATTAATAACAGGGATTTTTATTATTTATTATTCTTTTCTCTTATTTTAATTTAGCAATAACAGCATCTGTAAACTCTGTTGTAGAAAGTTTACCGCCTAAGTCCTCAGTAAATTCTCCTGCTTCAAAAGTTTTAAATAAAGCTTTTTCTATCTTATCAGCATATTTATCTTCTTTGATATATCGCAGCATTTCAATAGCAGATAAAAGAAGAGCGGAAGGGTTAGCTTTATTTTTACCCTTTATATCAGGGGCAGAACCGTGAACCGGTTCAAATACAGCTCCGTAAAGACCTAAATTGGCACCCTGAGCAACTCCTAAACCTCCGATTAAACCTGCAGTTAAATCAGAAACGATATCTCCGTACATATTTGGCATCACAAGAACGTCAAACTGCTCAGGATCTTGTACTAATTGCATGCACAGACTATCAACAAGCAATTCTCTTGTATTAATTTTAGGAAATTCTTTTGCTACATTTCTGAAACATTCCAGAAACAACCCGTCAGACAATTTGCATATATTAGCCTTTGTTGCGACACAAACTTCCTTTCTTTTATATCGAGTTGCATAATCAAAAGCATAACGACAAATTCTGTCCGATGCCTTTCTTGTAATAACTTTTATTGTCTCTGCAGTATTTTCATCAATTTTATGCTCGTGCCCAGCATACAAATCTTCTGTATTTTCTCTTATAACAACTAAGTCAACATTCTTAAATTTTGTTTTAATGTTCGGAAGATTTTTGCAAGGTCTGACATTTGCATACAGGTCGAGAGCCCTTCTGAGTCCGACATTGACAGAAGGAAAATCTCTGCCTATAGGTGTTGTGATAGGTGCTTTCAGTGCGACTTTATTTACTTTAATGGATTCCAAAACCCTTGGAGGAAGCGGAGTTCCTTCTTCTTCGACTACATCAGCACCGGCTGTTTGCAAATCCCAGTCAATTTTAAGACCTGACGCTTCTATTATTTTAACAACGGCATCGGTTATTTCAGGACCGATTCCGTCACCGTTAATCAGAGTTACTGTTGTCATTATCTTTTCCTTTCACTATATGTAAGTATCTCTTAAATTCCTTGTAAAAACCGCACTTAGTGACTGTTAAACTATCCTCCAGAAATACATCTCCCTGCACCAATGCAGATAATAACGGACAATTCACATTATTTACGTAATTGATGCAGCTTAAACAAAGATCGTCATCCTCAATGAATATTTTTGAATCACTGCAGTACATATACATATTATACTATTTTACCTGTTATTTGTAAATAGTAATGCAAAAAAGCGGATTTTATTTT
>JADIND010000192.1 GCA_017694215.1 Candidatus Scatousia excrementipullorum
CTTATACTAAAATAAAAGATTAAGACAGGCGGCTCTGACAATATGAGAGCAATTCAATATTACGGACCACAAAATATTAAGTTGGGAAATGTAATGGTCAAACCTCCGGAAGAGGGGGAAGTTGTCGTAAAAGTTATGTCGGCACTGACATGCGGAACGGATGTAAAAACTTTTAGAAGAGGTCATCCTGTCTTAATAAAATCAATTCCGTCAGGTTTCGGTCACGAATTTGCGGGAATTGTTGACAGGGTTGGTTCCGGCGTTGAAAATGTAAAAGTCGGCGATAGTGTTGTTGCGGCAAATTCCGCCCCTTGCGGACACTGTTTCTATTGCAAAAGAGAAGAATTTAACTTATGCGAGAACCTTGATCTGCTAAACGGTGCTTATGCGGAATATATTACGGTACCGGCAAGAATAGTAAAGAAAAATATGCTTATTTTGCCTGAAAACTTAAGTTTTGACAGAGCCGCATTTTGTGAACCGCTTGCAAATGTAGTACATGGTGTTGAAAGGACTGAAATAAAACCCGGGCAAACCGTCGGTATTATCGGAATCGGCCCGATAGGGCTTATGTTTGCAAGACTTGCAAAACTCAAAGGTGCAAAGGTTATTGCGGCAGGCAGAAATCCGCTGAAACTAAAAATGGCTGATGAATTTGCTCATGCAGATGAAATCGTTGACCTGACTAAATATCCAAACCCGGAAAAAATCTTCAGAGAGTTTACGGATGAACACAAAGGTCTTGATGTTGCCGTTGAATGCGTAGGGTTACCTGAAATATGGGAGAGAATCTTTTCATGCGTCAGACCCGGCGGAACGGTTCACTTCTTTGGAGGCTGTAAGTCCGGCTCAACCGTCACTTTTGATACTACAAAAATGCATTACGGCGATATAAAACTTATGAGTGTATTCCATCATACGCCTAAATATTTCAGAATGGCACTGGATTATATAGCATCTGGTGATGTTGAAGTAGAAAAACTTATCACGGGAACTATCGGGCTTGATAAAATAGAATGGGCAATGCAGCAGCATATCGAAGGCAAAGCTATAAAATTTTTGGTTAAGCCGTGGAATTAACTTAAAAAGGACAGATTATCTAATCTGTCCTTTTATTATAAAGCTCTCTTTTCCATACTTTCCGAGACACTTACTTAACTGCGGAAAGTCCTGTTTTAATACCTGCATCTGAATTAATCATCTTTGCAGAAGTTATTGCCATATTACGGCGTTTTCTCGCTCCTCTTAATATAAATTCCACACTGTCGCATACATTACACGAAGGTGATACAATCTTTTTAAGCATATATAAACATTCTCCTTAGATTACTGATTACATAATTTATATCGGAGAATTTTAAAAGAAACTTTAATAATTTTGATTTCATGTAACATTTTTTTACAAATTTATTGGTAATAGACTATCTGTGTCCTCAAGCCCAATTAGCACATTCCTTACAAAATAAAAGTTCTGCAGCATTATATATACAAATTTATTATTATTTACGCGGTATTAATGCATGAATTGTTATTACTGCAACCTCACCGATTATTCAAAAACTTCCACGAGGGTAGAACTTTCAATACCTACCCCCTATACGAAATAATAATTAATTTTATTTGATAAAATTTTCTTCTTTGTGTTAAAATCAGATGACGGAGTATAAAAGCAAAGAAGGGTTATATGCAAAATCTTGAAATTATTTTAGATAAGGATATTGATAAAGATTTAATTAAATCTAAAAAAATAGCAGTTATAGGATTTGGCTCACAGGGTTACGGCCAGTCAATGAACCTTAAAGACAGCGGCTGTGATGTTGTTTTAGGATTAAGATTGGGCGGACAATCCGACACTAAAGCAAAAGACTACGGATTTAAAACTTTGAGTATTGAAGATGCCGTTAAAGAAGCTGATATTATACAAATTCTTATCCCTGACGAAATTCAGGCAAAAGTTTACGAACAGCAAATAAAACCTTATTTAAGAAAAGGGCAGTATTTGATGTTTTCACACGGATTTAATATTCACTATAAAAAAATCGTTGCACCTGCAGATGTTAACGTAATTATGGTGGCTCCCAAAGGACCTGGTCATACTGTCAGAAGCGAATTTACGGAAGGAAGAGGCGTTCCGTCCCTAATTGCAGTCTATCAGGATCCGTCCGGAGATTCAAGAGATGTTGCCCTTTCTTATGCTTCAGCAATAGGTGCAGGCAGAGCAGGAATCATTGAAACAACGTTCAAAGAAGAAACTGAAACCGATTTATTCGGAGAACAGGCAGTTATATGCGGTGGAGTTTCAGCCTTGATTAAGGCAGGATTTGAAACACTTGTCGATGCTGGATATTCTCCTTATATGGCCTATTTTGAAGTTCTTCATGAAATGAAACTGCTGGTTGATTTGATTAATCAAGGCGGACTTGCTGATATGAGATATTCAATCTCCAATACTGCAGAATACGGTGATATGACAAGAGGACCTGAAGTTATAGGTAAAGAATCAAGACAAGCTATGAAAGAGCTGCTTAAAGACATTCAAAGCGGTGCATTTGCAAATGAATTCCTCAATGAAATGGAAACCGGCTGCAAAAACTTCAACAGATTAAGAAAAGAAAACGCAGACCACTTAATAGAAAAAGTTGGCCAAGAAATCCGCTCATCTTTTGTCTGGGGAAACAAAGACAAAATCATCGACAGAAACAAGAATTAATTCCACAGTTTAACAGTATATAAGTAAAGGAAATTTTATGTTCAGCACAGAAGTTATATATGAAGTTGCAATATTCTCAATAGGCGACACAAAAGCCGGCACAAAAATGGGAAAACTCCAGCTTAAAAATACCGATGACGGCACGTTACTTAATTGTATTCTCTGGGAAGAAACTCTCAACCGTATTGATGCAAAAGTTTTCCGTCCCGGTAACCTTTTGAGAATTGTGTCAGCGTCTTTTAACGAAAAGTTTAATAATTGTCTGATTTCGGCAGTAGAACTCATAAAAGAAGCAAAAATCGGACTTGATGAAAATGAAAGAAATAAGGCATACAGAGAACTTACTGCTTATTTTGAAAAAATTCAAAATCAAAAGCTCAAGAATTTTCTTATTGAATTTTTTGCAAAAAATGAAGAAAGAATCAAAATTGCACCTGCTGCAAAAGTTATGCACCACAATTACATCGGCGGACTTCTTGTACATACGCTTGAATGTCTTAAATTCGCAGAAACAAACCTTGAACTTTGTGCCTACAAACCGGATTATGACAATGTAATCGGCGGATGTATTCTGCATGATATAGGAAAAATCTTTGAATACACTGTTGATATGGAATCCGGACTGGTTGATTATGATGAGGATTTCCGTAAAGACTGGATTTCTCATTCTCAATACGGATTTACAATCTGTATGAACGAAGGCTTTAAAGAAATGGCACGTATGATTGCGGCTCACCACGGCCGAGCCGAATGGGGGGCAATGATTGATTTAGGCGAAAAAGATTTAGAACCTGATTTATACATTATTCACCTTGTGGATAATTTATCTGCAAGATTCGGAAAGATTAACGCATCTCAGCTTGAAAACTAAAAAAGGAAATAAAAGTGGGAAGACTAACTGAAAAACATAACTTAAAAGGGACACTGGTTTGTGTTGAAGGGATTGACGGCTCTGGTAAATCAACCCAGCTTGCACTTTTGCGGGACTGGCTGAAATCAATAGGACAGGATGTTATATTCACTGAATGGAATTCGTCTGAATTAATCAGTCAGACAACAAAACTCGCAAAAAAGAAGAACCTCCTCTCTCCGAGGACATTTTCACTTCTTCATGCAGTTGACTTTGCAGATAGGGCTAAACAGGTTATTGCACCGGCACTTAAAGCTGGTTTTATAGTCCTTGCAGACAGATATGCTTACACTGCTTTTGCAAGAGATGTTGCAAGAGGGGTTGATGCTCAATGGGTTAGAAAAGTCTATGATTTTGCCTACCGGCCTGATCTTGCAATATATTTTGATATAGACCCTAAAACTTCACTGGAAAGAATTTGCTTCAACAGAACTCCAAAATTCTATGAAGCAGGAATGGATTTAAAACTCAGCAATGATCCTTATGAAAGCTATATGATTTTTCAAGGAAGAGTTATTGATGAATACAAAAAAATGGTTGACGAATTCGGGCTTGTTCAGCTTAATGCAATGGATTCCATACACTCAAAACAGGTAAAAATAAGAGAAATGCTCAGAAAAGTTCTTCTGGAAAAAGGAATTGAGGTGTAATATGACTGTAAAATCTAAAAACGGCTATGAAGGACTTTTAATCGTAATAGAGGGAACAGACGGTTCCGGGAAATCCACACAGCTTGAATTGTTGAAAAAATCCATTCAGGATAAATCCTATGGCGTGATGGTCTCAGAATGGAAGACCTCGCGGCTTATTGCAAATGTTATTGATGATGCTAAAGAAAGAAACCTTTTAAATGCCACAACATACAGCCTTTTATATGCGGCTGATTTTGCTGACAGATTGGAAAATCAGATTATTCCGGCACTTAAATCCGGATTTATTGTTCTTTTAGACAGATATTTTTATACAGCACTTGCTCGTGATGTTGTAAGAGGACAGTGTATAGAATGGGTTAAAAATTTATATGAATATGCCCCTGAACCCGATCTGGTATTTTATCTTGATATGCCGGTGGATGTATTGTTGAAACGTATTATTGGTACAACAGGTCTGAATTACTATGAAAGCGGCCGTGACGTAGGTTTTTCTACAGATTTTTATAAAAGCTTTGAAATTTATCAGAATAAATGTCTAGAACAGTATAATGCAATGAAATCGGAATATAATTTTATAAGTATAGACGGAACGAAATCAATCCCCGAAATCCATGAAATTATGAATGCTGAAGTGCAGAAATTACTGGATTCCGGAATACTGGCCTGATATATTGTTACAATAAAAAATAAAAATTTACTTTATGAAACATTTTGATTTTTTCGGCATGGTTTATGCTACATTAAAGATGTTGATGGTTAAGACACAGAGTTAAGGAGATTTATTGATGTCTGAATACTTGAGCAAAGAAGAGATAAAGCAATGGAGAAGCTCACTGGAAAAGATAACTTTGGAGGAATTCGCTGCCAGATTAGGGAAGAAAATAGAAGAAGCTAAACCTACCAATGATTTAATTGATATAGTTTTGAAAGGTAAACCGGTTATGTCATTGGAAGATGAAAGCTGGAATCAATCTAAAGGAGAGAGAATTACAAGTATTGCTCAACGTGCATTTGACAGAGAACAGGAAATTGCTCCGTCACCTTTCTCTATCGCTAAATTAAAGCTGGATGAAGGTGTTGAACCGATTAATACAACTAAAAATGAAGCTGTTAAATCCGTAAAAACCAAAACAGCTCCAAAGAAAAAAACGGTTAAACCAAAAACTGAAAAAATAACTAAAAAAACAACCGCAAAAACTGAAACTAAAAAAACGGCAAAAACAAAATCTGTTAAAGAAGTGAAAAAAGAAATCGAAATAGATTCACTGAGAGAAGAAGTCAGAGTAGTTTTCAAAAAAGCTCTAACAGACAGAGAACAGAAAGTATTTGATCACTTTGCCAAAAACAAAAATCAGATTGTATATGCAAAAGACCTTGCAGGCATTCTTGATTTGCCCAGAGATTATGTGTATAAATACATTAAAAATCTAAGAGCAAAAATTGATGGTGACAAACTTGTCAATGCTGACAAAGGCGGATTTATTCTACACGTATAAAATCAATTTATACTGACAAAATAATTGTTCTTATTAAGCGGAATTTTGATTAATTTCCGCTTTTTATATATTTTTATATTTTTATAAAAATTTTGCAAAAAAAAACGGCTTATCGCTAAGCCGTAAACAAGTATGCAAAATTAATTTATTATATTTATTTTACCTCAAAAATTATAGACAAACAGCTAATTTATTAAGAATTAACTTTATAATATATTTTATATTTGAGTAC
>JADIND010000193.1 GCA_017694215.1 Candidatus Scatousia excrementipullorum
GTAACCTATAAAATGGCGGTCGCCAATATGGGGGAGCATTCCGCCTTTATGCAGAGCTTGAACGGGTTTACAAAAAATATAGCCGTGTCTTTAGAAGAGTTAGTCAAGATGTACGCAGAGGACGTAAAACAATCTGTGAACTTATTTGCGAAAGCCCAAAACTCACAGCCGCACAAAGGCAGGCAAAAGAACAAATAATTGAACTTGCAATATTTTTCCAGCAATCAAAAGTAAATAAGTCCGAAAACGAAATAAACGAAATGGATGTCGATACTCTGATAATCTATTACGAAAAACTCGTCAGACAGGCCTATGAACAGGCTGTTGAAATGGACAAAATGAACAGGAAATAAGAAATGGCAGACTACCTCGAAGAATTAGTACAGAAAATAACTACACGTGCGGATTTAAAAGGCTTTGACGATTTAGATCGCAAACAGAAACGTGCTATAAAGACAAATGACATTTTAGGGAAATCTTTCCGCCGCGCAATTGGTATTTTCTTTGGAATTCAAGGAGTAAGAAGTATAATCAACACATCAAGACAGTTTGACCTTTTGCAGCGTTCTATTTCGGGCTTGACAGGTTCTGCGCAGGACTGGGAATATTTGAGGCAAGAAGCAGACCGTACGGGTTCAAGCTTAACCAAAATTGCTGGTTCATACAAAAACTTCTATTCTGCAGCTAAAATGTCAGGATTTGACAGAAGCGGTATTCAAACAATGTTTTCGGATGTTTTAACCGCAGGCAGAGGAATTGGAGCAAGTCAGGAACAAGTCCGCAGTGCTTTGGTTGCTTTAGAACAAATGCTATCTAAAGGTAAAGTATCGGCACAGGAATTACGTTTGCAAATGGGGAACGCTTTACCCGGTTCTTTTGAAATTGCGGCTAAGGCTATGGGGCTGACAACAAGGCAATTGGATGATATGATGTCAAAAGGTGAACTGCTGGCAAATGACTTTTTACCTAAATTTACGAAAGAACTCAAAAATACTTATGAAAATGGGTTTGCAGCAAACGTACATTCATTAGATGCGGAACTTGTACGGCTTTCAAATGCGTGGCAGGAATTTCAGGCCAACATATTACAAGGGGAAGCAGGCGAAGCCCTGGCACAGTTTGTAAGAGATATAACAAGTATTCTGCGCAGTCAAGAGTTATTGAATTTTATCAAGTTGATAGGACAAGGTTTATCTTTTGTCATTAAACACGTAAGAGAAATAGCGGTTTTATGGAGTTTTTCAAAATTTATAAGATTAATAAAATATATTCGTGAGGTTGATAAAGCCATTACAGCAACAAGAATTTCTACCGGTTTATTAGATTACCACACAAAAGCATTAATGTTTAGTTATAGGTGGCTTGCGCAAGGTAAGGTGGGGTTAGCATTTAGTGCAATAACTAAAGCTATATGGGGGTCTGTAGGTGCGACAGTAGCTTTAGCAGCCCAATGGGTCGGAATTTTAGGAACAATTTTAATGATTCAAGATGTTATAACTTGGCTTTTTGACCGCGACAAAACAATACATACATTTACCGGATATTTATTAAACAAGGGTAGCTCAATAAAAGATATGTCAGATGCACAAATGAAAAATCCGCTCAAAGATATATCTAATCCAAGTGACCAAGCGAAACTTGATAATTTCTTTAAAGCAAACCCAGATTTAAATATTCAATATGACAAAAATTTTAATGGTGCAATATCACCTTGGTATATGCAGCCGAATTACAATAACGGGATTATTACAGGAGGAGCCGCCCCTATTGCTGATACTGGTATTCAAACCCCTAATCAAGGCTATATCGGAGCATTACCAAATCTTACAGGCGAGTATCAAAGCAGCAGGAGTCAAACAACAAGTAATAATATAACTATAAATATTAATGCTCCAAATTCCCAGCCAGAAACGATAGCACAAAGTGTTGAGGATGCCTTAGCTAATTTCTTTAATACTTATAAAGAAAGTTACGCTTAGAATTTATCTATTGGAAAATTACGAATAGAGTTTATTAACCAAATGTCATATATAGCGAAAGTACCTTGTAAATATGGATAATCCTTGTCGCTAATTATTATTCGAGGATATTTTTGCTTGAAATTTGTAATATTTTGCTTCATATTATGTTGATTTTCGCCTAAAAATTTATATGATTCTTTTATTTTTTTAAAATAATCACAACGGATTAGATAAGCATTTTCTTTGATATTACAATTTTCTGAAATAAGATTATTTATATGATTATACATACTATCAAGCGTATTATTAGTACTCATCAAATAATCTTGAGATAATAGCATATAATTTAATATTGCTGTTACTTCTTCTTGTGAAAATTTATTTTTATATAAATTATTCAAATTGACTTCAGCTTGTTTTTGCAGGTTATTACTTGCAAAGCATGCTGTTCCAGCTACCCAAAATATTATTATAATTATTTTTTTTATAAAATGTTGATACATTTTTATATATGAACATGAAGAACGAATTAGGTCAATTAGCCATATGGGTATATATTTATAAGTATGTCCAATTTATTAATTGCTACAATCAAAGTATGACTTACGCTGCAATTATATTACCTGAAAATCCGAAAAAGTTTGAAGTTACCACATCCTCGCAGGCTGTTCAATCCCTTAGCGGGAAATTAAAATCCGCTATGAAACAGGGCGGGGCAGCGATTAAAAACGCTATTAAAAACCCTACGGAAACAATGAAAACACTAGGCGAATACATGCAGGATAATTCGGACAAAATCCTAAATAAATTCAGCGGTATAGCCGTAGCTCAGCTTCTTGCAAACGGTAATGTGAGTAATCAAGAAGCTTTAGATTATCTTTTCTTAGGTTTTGCTCCTGCTATGGATAAAGTATCTTTAGCAATGGGATATTCAGGCGCTACACAGATGAAAGACGCAATAAAAAACGGCTCAATTAATGTTGGTTCGTTTGTAAACGGATTTTGCAAGACATTAAAAGGCCTAACCGATTTTAAAAATGAATTACTTTCAAAACAAACCACCCAAACCCAAAATATGATAGAGATTGATATTGTTTTAAACCACGGGGAACAGTATCAATCAGAAACACCGGACAGAAGAGTACAGGACGGAATAAATTATGCAGAAATATTAAACAATCTTGCAGAAGTCTTTTCGCTCGATTGCGGATTGCAGGACGGCAGACGTTACAGCGTAACTGATTTTAAAAGCAGATTGACCCTTTTAAGAGATAGCAAACAAGTATTTTCAATGAAAATCGGTGAAGATACAGTAGTGAATTTAATTCTTTTAGATTTCAGCCCTGCAGTAATCGGTGCAAGAAGCGGGCTTGATTATACATTGCAGCTAAAAAAAATCAATGTTGGTAGCATTGAATTAACACCTATAACAATTCAGGCAATACCTGACCAGCTTGTAGAAACTCAAGGAAGTGGTACCAGCACTGGTCGTGGTGTAGGCGGTGGAAATGTTTCATTACCAAATACGACACAAGATCCAATTAAACAACTTTCTCAATTAACAAAAAACTATAATATTGGAGCAACTCCATTGATGAATATTGCAAGAATGGCAGGAGCAGACTACTAATGGCTTTAGGTTTTAAACTAAATAACTTCAAAAACAATCCAAATATATCAAGTACGGTAACACTTGACGGAAACTTGTATAATTTGACCGTCAAATGGAATGATTATGCACAGTGTGCTTTTTTATGGCTTTATGACGCTGATATGAACCCGATTGTACTCGGCAGGGCTTTGACTAACGGGGCATTAATCAGAACAGACCGCAGACTTTTACCGCAGGATTTAAGGTTTGTACATATCAACGGGGAGAATTACGAACCGGATTTAAACAATATATCAAAGGAGTTTGCATTCGTCTATGGTGGCTGATAGTGAAAATATTGTATTAAAGACCGGTATAAGCAAAAGCCCGATAAATCCCGACTTAAATTTTCGCTTACGTTTGGATATAGCAGGGGCTAATATCCGTATTGCCGATAAAATAATCACTAACGAGGCAACAGGGCAATTCTATGTAGACCGTGAAAGCGGGCTAGATATGGATTTTGATATCGTCAAAGTTTTTAATAAACAGTGGAACGAAAGCCGTATAACTATCTGGAATTTATCTGACAGCACATATTCTGAAATCGCAAATAAGTCAACAGCGTTTGAGCTTTATGGTGCGTGGTCAAATGATGAATATGCGCTTATGTTCAGAGGTTATCCGAAAAAGTTTTTGAAACAAGGAAAAACAACTATATTAACAGCTAATAAAGGTTTTTTAAAACAGGACGCTAATGCAGACCGCAGAGGGCAGAATGATATTCCGACAATATTAACCCTTGTTGACGGTAAAATAAGTTATGAAGACGCAACTATTAATAAGGAATATAAAAACGGAGTATCAACAGAGGTTATCTTAAAAGACTGCATTGAAAGTTTGGGAGTTCCTATTGGTACAATGGCTGAAATTGAACATATAACTAAAAAGAATTATACGGCCAGAGGGAAAACCGTAAACGTGCTTAATCATCTTGCATCAATGCTTGATTTTAACTGGTGTGTAACAAATGATGTATTTTATTTATTTACAGATGAAGTCCCGGCGCAGCCTTACGGAATTTTATTAAATAGCGGTAATTCTTCAACTCCCGAAAGACAGAACGACAAATTTAAAGTTAAAACAACTACAATACAAAGAGCCAATAAGAAAAAAGGTATTGCAGGCAAAAAACAAGTATCAGTTCAAAAGATAGATAACGGTTATATGATACGGACAAAACTTTTACCGTTTCTTAATCCGGGTGTATTTTGCGGTTGTGATTTCGGCGAACTTCTTCAGGGAACAAAGTTTATTTATAAAGTAAGGCACAGAGGAAACAATTACGGTACAGTCGCCACAACGGAGGTGTACGTTGCTTAGAGAGGAAAACAGCTATAATGCGTTTGAAGATGTGATTAATGCCCTGAAAGAAAGCATTAATTGTTCCCTGCCCTGTCAAGTTGAAGCTGTAAACGGGAATTACGTTGATGTCAGGATGATACGTAACGATGATATAGAAGACATAATTATTTCAAATGTTCCAATAAAGCGGGAAGAAACCGCAAGGGCATATATTTTCTTAGGAATAAAACAAGGCGACAGAGGTACTCTAACCTTTTATGACAGGTCAATAGAAGATTATATGATTGGGGATGAGAATTATAACTACGATACCCGCACGCATTCAATCCAAGACCGTTCTTTTTCTCTCGGATTTGTTCCGGATCCGGAGGCTTTTGTTTATCCTGAAAATACTGATATTGAGATTGGATTAAAAGACGGAAGCGCAAAAATAACCGTTTCAGGCGGCAATATAACAATAAGCGGGGGAAATATAAATATAACCGGCTCCAGCGTTTCTCTGGGTTCTAATACCACTATTGATGGCAAAGTATTTCTTGAGCATACACATTCAAACGGCAATCAAGGCAGCCCTACCGGCGGAGTAATATAAAAATTATTGCCCGTTTTGGAATTCTCTATCATTAAGATATGAGAGATTTAAAATTAACGGACGATAACAGAATATCTTTTAAAAACGGGGATTTTGAACTGGTTGACGGTGAAAACCGCATGAAACAGCAAATACAAGTAGGTTTAAAAATCCTTAAAGGTGATTGGATTCTTGATTGGCGCAAAGGTGTTGATTATATAGGAGGTTTAAGAGCTTATCCTGATATTTTAAAAGCACAGATTAAATCAGCTATTCAGGAAGTTTTCGGAGTAGACAGAGTTTTAAAATACGAATTTAATGATTCGACGGAGGTGTATAAGGTTAAATGCGCAGTGTTAAGTAACGGGCAGGAATACCCGTTTGAGGGGGTAGCAGGTGCAATATAATTCAAAAGGCTTAACCCCATCTACATTGGACGAAAACTTGACGCAATGGACACAAACTTTTCAAAGTGAAGACTCAGGAAAATATGGGACTGATTTTGTTATAACCAAAGAAAGTATTATTGGTAATCTTTGTACAGCTTCTTCACTTGTTGCTATGGATTTTGAAGAAATCCTTTTGTTTCTACAAAAAAATATGAACCCATATACCGCCGAAGGAGAATATCAGGATATATTGTATAAACTTATAGGATTGGAGCGCACGTATTCAACTTATACAGTTGTCCAAAGAACAGTAGAAGGCACACCAAACACAACAGCTGCGGCCGGTTCAATATTATTTCGGAACAAAACCACACAAGACCAGTTTAAACTTAATGACGATTGCCAGATAGGGGAAGACGGTAAGGGTACTGGTTCATTTACCGCAGAAGAATCAGGAGCTATTGATTTACCTAACAATGCCTTCTGTGAAATCATAACAGCTCCTTCAAATGTGATCGCTGTATATTATTCAAACGGAAATCAAATACAGTTAGGAGAAGATTACGAAAGTGATAACAAATTTATGTCGCGCTGGGAAGAAAATCAATCATTAGCAAATTCTGATAGCGAAGGTGGAATAAAAAAATATTTGATGCCTTATGCTATTAATAATAGCGCGAAAAATATAACAATTAGACAGAATCGAAACACTCAAAAATACGAGGATGTCCCGCTTCACTCAATGAATATAGTTATTAATTCATCCTACGATGATGAGACCATAGCGCAGGCAATTTTAGACCATATAAAAGATGGTGTAGGAATGGTAGGAGATATCAAGGTAACTCTTGAAGACAGTGAAGGTGCGGAAGTAGATATTTACTTTTCGCGTGCAGATCTAATAACTGTTTATTTCAAAATTGTGGTTACATTAGAAAACAATGTTTATCTGTCACAGGTTCAAAGTGCAATCAAAAACACGATTATAGACAATTTTAATCTAAATATGGGGGATGACGTTATTGCGAATAAATTTGCGCAATATGTGTATGGCGTTGATGGAGTAGCCGAAGTAAACAGCATTCAAGTAAGTACAGACGAATTGAGTTGGGCTGATAAAATTGAAATTTCTGAAGTTGAAAAAGCGCAGTTAGGGGATATCAATGTTACTGAATGATTTCTATGTTTTAATGCAAAAATATTCGATATCTCAATTACGGTTGAATAAGGATTATCAGATACTATGCAAGTGTATAGGTAATCAATATGATAATCTGCAAAAAGTTTCTCAATATTTGCTCAACTCTTGTGATATAGATAAGGCCGAGGGAGTTTGGCTTGATTATTTAGGTTGGTTGGTAGGTACAACTCGCCAATATTTTAATATTGCAAGATTTTTTTCTGTTAATAGTGACGATGTAAATGTTGAAAAATACTTCTGGTTTGTAAACCAAACAATAGGCCAAATCGCTTCATTATCTGATGAACTTTTTAGGAAAAGAATATACGCGAAAATCGGTTACAATACAACTAAAGGGACACGCAAAGATAATAATTACATAATAAAAAATATGTCGAATGCGGAGAAAGTTATAATAACAAAAATAGAGCCGATGGTACTAGATATAACGATCTATGGCTCTGAAATTTTAGAAACCAATACAATGCTTGACGATATCGAAAATATATTAGGTACAGGCGTTGGTTTAAGAAATTTAAAAATACAGAACCAGGGAGTAAATGACAATGGAAAAACCTCAAAAGCCGGAAAACTTGTTGCCTAACAGTTTTGGCGGCGAAAAAGAAAATTTTTCAGAAGATAAAATCGCTACAGGTTACCAGCCGGATGTGCCAGACATTTTAGGCGGGGCGAATTTAAATTATATGCTCGATGCCGCTGGAAAAAATTTTGAATACAATAACAAGATTTCGGATTTTATCGTAAATATGCCAGTCGGACAAACAATCACAGTTGATGAAAACAACCAATTATCTTATTTAAGTTTTGTCGGGCAGGGTTTAAGGAATTTAGGCGAAATCGTTACAAGCACGCTTCCGTTAACAGATGCCGGATTACACCTGCTTGACGGTTCGCTTTTGCAGGGCGGCGGAATTTACAATTCTTTTGTAAGCTACATCGCAAACCTTTATGAAACAAATTCCACAGCGAGCTATTTTGCAACGGAGGAAGATTGGCAGGCAAGTGTTTCATCATACGG
>JADIND010000194.1 GCA_017694215.1 Candidatus Scatousia excrementipullorum
GACTTCCCACAATATAAAGAACAAATTAAAGAAAAAGTAAAAAAACAATTTAAGAAAGACGATGTTCCGGCAATAGTATTTCATGAAAATAGTAGTGTCGCAAAAGCTATTAGTAAATCAGCAGAACTAAATGATTTTATATATAAAAATGTAACTGCACTGAAATCCGGAAAAGAAGTGACCGGTTCTCTGGGGTTCACTAGTGACAGTAATTTACACAGTGCTTTTGGCAAGGTGGATGTATTATCTGCAAAGTTGCAAGGAAAATTTATTGAGTTTATACTATTAGACACATATGATTTTAATCCGAATGAAACTAACCCACTTGTACAGATGGGCTATTCAGCCCAAAAAGCAGGATTGTTAAATAATTTAAAAAAAAATTATTTAATAATTAAATTCCGCAATTTTTGTTCAATAGTGTCACAATTTTTGGCATAATAAATACCTGCAAAAATTATTGCCAGCCCGATAATGACAAGCACAAGCGGAAATATAGGAGAATCTTTGAAAACCGCATAAGCAAGGTGGCTTAAATATGCAAAAAATCCGATGGCTCCCCATACCATAAATACTTTACGTTTTATAATTATACTTACAAACATATATGCAAGACTAAATAAAGCAAAGATGAGATAATTAACCTCGTTAAACCCATTAAACTGCCAGATTATAGATATTATTGCTCCCCACAGCATTGTAGAACCGAATATATAGAGCCATCCGGAATAATCGCCTTTAGTTTTGCCGTCAAATCTCATTGCTGCCCCGAGCATAACCAGAGAAAATACTACCGTTGAAAAATTTCTCATACCCCATGTCGGAGCCTGAACACTGCCAAGACATAGCGGAACAATATCCATCGAAAGATACCAGAGTGCATAACAAATTGGAAGAGTTAAAAGCGGAAATTTTCTGAATTTCAAAAATATACAACCGCCGAGAATTGTGGCAAGCTCCATAAAAATATAACCGCTCCTTACCCATATATGAAAACCGCTGTAGCTGTCGTACTTTGCAGGCATCAATCCCGTCATGTTTTCAAAGGACCACACGGCTAACGGGATAATACTAACGGCACAAACATACAATAACCCGCCCGGAGTCGTTTTGTTTTTCTTCCACAAAAAATTTCCGACAACTGTAAAAAGGATAAAATAAATAACTGAAAGAACAAACATACCTGCATGCCCGAATGTATTGTAAACATTAGCCATATACCAGCCCATTGTATCAATTATAACAAACGCACCAAAGTAATACAAAAAATTTTCCAGTGTAAATTTCACTTTTGTATGAGATTCTGATGAGGTTGCAGGGGTTTGTTTTGACTGCTTATCTTTTTGCAGACCGCTTAAAAAGTCAATTAATTTAGTAAAAACATCAGCCGAAATAATGCCTTCTTTTTGTGCAAGCAGCAAATCTTTTTCATCAAACTTCATCATTTCTCCTTTTAAATTATTAAATTAAAATTTTTGCAATGAAAATATACGGAATTCACCCGGTTTCAATTCTTCAAAACATAATTCCTGCTGCGGATTGTCAAAATATTTCGGAGAATATTTGCTGTCTTTCAATACATATTCCGAAAGTGCCGTAAAATCCCCCGGTAATTTTATATTTTTATCATTAACCGGCTCACCTTTTTTCCATTCCTGTCTTGAGCCTTCATCATCATTAATCGTAATAAATTCTGTCGGATAATGACAGTTAGAAACAATTAAAAATGCTTTTTTCAGCGGTTCTTTTGATATAAGCCATACCGCAAATCCGTCATCATCCTGCGTTATTATCTGAGCTTCACCGTCAGTGATTATTGGCTGGGATTTTACAAATCTGTCAAGTGCATCAAATTTATTATAGAAATCGTAATTCTTTTCTCTCGGCATTGACATTTCTTCTCCGATAACACTTTCCATTCCTCGTTTGGTGAAACTTTCATCTCCGTCCATATAAAGTACCGGTCTTTGTGCATATTTTCCGCCCGGAAGAAGCTTGTATTTTGCCCATTTATATAAGGCTCCGTCAACGCCTAACTGTCCCGGATACTGGTCAATACTTCTGAATTCACCGTCCTGATTGTTGTATGTTTTAAGGATAGATAATTTTTCACCGTCTTTAAAATTGATGTTGTAATTTGTAAGGTTTTGGTTATCATCCGTAATGCATTCAGGAGTTTTGCTCTGCTGGCATACAATATCGTTGCCCCAGAGAAGGTCAAATTTCATGTCCTCATGGTATTCTTTTAAGAAATTATCCCAGAGCATATATTCTGCAAGAGTCCCGAAATAAGGAATTTTTGCTTTCATTGCTGAATTCAATTTGCCCAGAACTATTCTTGGTGCTCTGTAACTGATAGGAACTCCGTCTTTTTCAGAAACTTTGTCAACTATATGGTCAATATGGTCAACTCTGAATCCGTCAAAGTTGTAATCACTTTGAAGTTCCTGCATGTAATTTATAAAATAATCAATAACAGGCTTGTTATAATTTCCGTTTTCCAGATAAACAAAGTAATAAGGTGTCTGACAGTCAAGATTTGCAAAATTTGTGACATCTTCTCCTTTGTAATCGTAATGTTTAAAGACCGGATATCCGCCGCATTCACTCATTTTGTCATACACGGGAACTCCTGCCGAACACCATGCCCCGCCCGGTGCAGGCCACAAGCCTTCCTTTATAAGTTCCTGTATTGTGTCAATCTGTTTTGTTATATCGTGTTCCGTTAATTTTTGATTACGTTTGAAGTTATGAATTTTTTCAACAATTTCTCTGACACGTTTATGGATTTTTTCCTGAGAACTTTTTTCTGTCATTTTATTGCAAAGTTCTTTTTTTGTTTCATCCATTTCTTTGTCAAATTTATCAAAAATATTCTGGTAATGTTCGCTCAAGGTTCCTGCTGAACCTTTCAGGGTTTGTTTGTAGATATCTTTTATTACATCGATATCTTCCTTGTCAAATTCGCCGTGAAATTTCTCGGCAATAACATCAATTTGTTTAAGAATTTCTTCATCAAGTTTCGGGATATCAAACCATCTTGCAATAAACGGATTTGCAAGAACCGCTTTTGAAAATCTTCCTGTCTGCGGAAGAATATCATAAATAACCGGATGCCCGGCAAGCTGTGCGAGTTCTATAAACAATTTCACCTGACCTTTTGCATCCAATCCTGTTAATTCTTCGATATTTTTATCCAATAAAGCTTCACTTACTTCTGAACTCTTCGGAAGATATGCACAACCGAATTCCCTCGGGTGAAATGGTATCAGATATATCGTTGTATTAAATATATTATTATTCAAATCGCCTGTCGGAAGTATTAAAAGCTGAGTCAGCCAGTCAAAAAGTTTTCCGGTATCTTTAGACTTGTTCCCGTTGCCTAGTGCGGCAAGGTTAATTAATTTTATATTGTGCCCTTCTTTTTTTATCCAGTCTGAATTTGTAACACCATTTCTTTCAAGAACACTTATTTGATTATTAGCAAATTCAAACTTTCCGTCTTTAAAAATTTTATTGTTTTTCCATTTGATTTCAAGACCATACAGAACTTCTTCGGGAGTCAATTCTTCAAGAGCTTTGATATGTGGATACGGTAAGTATCCGTATTTGCTTATGAGATTTTTCAGTTCGGTTTTTCTTTTTACCGAAATATTTTCAAAGCTGTATTTTTTTTTCAGTTTTGAATAAATACAGTTTAAAACTGCGTCTTTTTTTTCTATATCTTTTTTCTTTCCGAACAGAAAATCTAACATATTATACTCCCTTCCTCCGGTTCTTTTATTATAGCACAACAAAATCGGGGGGCAACAGGAATTCCTTAACAAAACTTAATAATTATACCCAATCGGGTAATGGACTAATTAATTTGGCTATTATTAAATTATTCTGATGAGAGAAATTCTAAGCAAGAAGAAGGGTGCGATTATGACAGAAAAAGTTTGTTCAGTGGTTGAGAAAAAAGTTATTAAAGTTGCTATTATAGAAGATTTTAAATTGACAAGAGTAGGTCTCAGATGTGCTTTAAATGAAAATGATGATTTAAAAGTTGTAGCAGAGGCTGAAGATGCTGTTGAGGGGTTAAAGTTAGTAGAGAAAGAAAAACCGGATGTTATCTTGATGGATTTGGGGCTTCCGGGCATGAACGGCATAGAAGCTACAGTGAAAGTAAAAGAGATGATGCCGCAGGTTAAGGTTATTGCATTAACTTCTCATGACAGAGAAGAAGGAGTTATTGCAGCATTAAGCTCAGGGGCGAGTGCATATTGTTTGAAAGATATTGACCCGACAAAACTTGCCGATGTAGTGAGAGATGTTTCAACAGGGGTATGCTGGATTGATCCGATGGTATCACAGATGGCATTAAATTCTTTCCCGAAGGTTGAAAATATCGGATTTCTTCCGGGAAAATCACAGAGCGAAGGTCGTGTTCCGCTTACCGAACGTGAATATGAAGTACTTAAGCATCTTGTTGCAGGGAAAAGTAATACGGAAATTGCAAAGGAACTTATTGTTAGTGTGCATACCGCGAAAGCTCATGTATGTTCTATTTTACAAAAAATGTGCGTAAACGACAGAGTTCAGGCTGCGGTTAAAGCTGTTAAAGAAGGTATGGTTTAGCTATATTTATTTAAAATTTACTGTATAATTCTGTATAAATATTTATAAAAAAGAGGATTTTTTAATCCTCTTTTAATTTTTTTATAACATCGTCAACCTGACGTTCAAGATGTTCGTAATCTTTATTATTATCTATTACAAAATCCCAATCTTTTATGTGGTCGAGTCCAATTTCTGTTATGTCATTTTCTCCGACAAGATTTCCTCTTTTTGCTCTGGTCTCTCTGTCGGCTTCAACTCTGATAGTTTTTGCACCGGCAGATTTTAGCATATCATATTCATGTTGAACTCTTACATCAGTTACCATAATATTACCCGGTTCTTCTATAACTTTTTTTAACCAGTAATCAGGATCTTGAGCTCTGCCCCAGTTACCGAGTTCAATTAAATCTTTGCGGTACATTGCTTTGTTTTTTTCTATTTCTTCATAGGTTAAATTTTTCTGTCTTCCGTATTCAAGTTTAATAGAATCACCTATTGCACATCTGTGAAAATCAGGCATTTTTTTTAGCATCAATTTCGCAACAGTATCTTTGCCTGAATATTGTTTGCCCGAAAATAATAATATTTTTAATGCCATTTTTTACTCCTTTTATTAATTTATTATAGCACAAGAAAAGGAGGGGTGAGGGGCGGACAGGATAAAAAAGTGCAATAAAGGCTTAGCCCCCTTTTTTAAAGGGGGAAATGGAAGGGGGATTTTTCACATGTCATTCTGAAACGTTAATCGCTGCGACCCACGGGAATTGTCACTGTTCAGAATCTCTTTTTATATGTCGGCAGTAAGCTCCTGAAACCAGTTCAGGATGACATGGGGCGGTACCTGTGCGATTGCAGAGTATCGAAAAACCCTCCGGCACATTCGTGCCACCTCCCTTACAAGGGAGGCATTATATCCCCTCGCTCCTTTTGAGGAAATGGTTATGGAGAGGGGGCGGATATAATAAAAAAAAATGGGGTTTTAAATTACGTGCGTTTCTTAATATTTTTAAACATAAAATTTGCAATTTTGCTATGTTGGTCGTAGTATGAGAAAAGCTCGTGCCGAAGAGGTGATTTTGTGCGTGAGAAATTAGTGTAAATAGTACAATATTGGAACATGTTATGGCTTTAAATTTTCAAGAACTGGTTTTTAATTTACAAAAATATTGGTCGGATTACGGTTGTATAATTCAGCAGCCTTATGATATTGAAAAAGGTGCTTCAACCATGAATCCGGCAACTTTTTTGCGTTCACTCGGACCTGAACCATGGAATACAGCAATGATTGAACCTTGCAGACGTCCGACTGACGCCAGATATGGTGAAAATCCTAACAGATTAGGACATTATTATCAGTTTCAGGTTATACTGAAACCATCTCCTGATAATGCTCAGGAACTTTATTTGAAAAGTTTGGAAGCTATGGGGATTGACTTAAAAGAACACGACGTAAGATTTGTTGAAGATAACTGGGAATCTCCGACTCTCGGTGCAGCCGGTGTCGGCTGGGAAGTTTGGCTTGATGGTATGGAGATTACACAGTTTACTTATTTTCAGCAGGTTGGCGGATTGGAAGTTAAACCTGTTGCTCTTGAATTAACTTACGGTCTTGAACGTATTGCCATGTATCTTCAAAATAAAGAATCGGTTTACGATATTATGTGGAATGATACAATTAAGTATGGCGAAATTTTCTTACAAAATGAAATTGAACAATCAAAATATAATTTTGAAGTGAGTGATGCAAAAGCTCTATTCACTATGTTTGACCTCTATCAGAAAGAAGTTGATAATTGTGTTGAGGCAAAACTTGTATTGCCTGCTTATGATTACGTTTCGAAATGTTCTCATACTTTCAATTTGCTTGATGCAAGAGGTGTTATCAGTAAAGATGAAAGAATTAATTTTATAAATCGTGTAAGAACTATGGCATCTGCAGTTGCAAAATTGTATGTTGCCCAGAGAGAAGAAATGGGATTTCCTCTCTGTAAAGACAATAAGTAAGGAAATCGGATGGCAGAGAAATACAGTCGTGCGACATTGACTCGCAACTTTTTGAAAACTATTACCCGTATTAAAAACCCGGATGAAATGTTAGAAGAAGCAAAAGGCGAGGGTTTGGAAAAAACTCTCGGCGTTTGGGATTTAATTATTCTTGGCGTTGGTGCGATTATCGGATCGGGAATTTTTGCTGTTGTCGGTATTGCCGCAGCAGGAAGTGCTGACGGTTCTGCTCTTGGTGCGGGGCCTGCACTTATGGTATCTATGATAATTGCTGCGATTGCGTGTATATTTTCAGCACTTTGTTATAGTGAATTTGCGACAATGATTCCTGTAGCAGGGGGTGCTTATACATATACTTTTGCAACTCTCGGGGAATTTGCGGCGTGGATGGTCGGCTGGGTTTTGATGCTTGAATATGCTATCGGGTTTATAGCTGTTGCATGTGCATGGTCAAATCACTTTGTACAGTTTATGAGCGGGTTTGAAAAGTTCTTGCCGGCATGGCTGGCTCATCCGCCTGTTTGGCTTGTGAACGATGTATTTTCGGCAGGTAAAATTGTTGCTGACAATCCGGATGTTTTTGTGCCGAGACTCTTCGGTGTGCCTATTTGTATAAACCTTCCGGCTATTTTAATTGTTCTTTTGATTACAGCAATTCTTGTTAAGGGAACAAAAGATTCTACAAAAATGGCAGGTTTGATGGTATTTATAAAACTTGCAGTCATTGCGTTATTCGTGGTCGCAGGTGCCTTTTTTGTAAAACCTGATAACTGGACTCCGTTTGCTCCAAACGGTGCTGCAGGAATATTTGCCGGAGCCTTTTTGATTTTCTTTGCTTATATCGGTTTTGATGCTCTTGCTACGGCAGCAGAGGAGTGCAAAAATCCTCAAAAAGATTTACCAATAGGAATAATTGGTTCACTTGCTGTTACTACAGTTGTATATGTGCTGGTGGCTCTTGTTTTAACCGGTATGCAGGATACTTCGGGTCCTGTACCTGCTGCATTTTTAAAAGCTCCAATGGCTTATTGTATGATGCTTGCTCATCAAAATTGGGCTGCAGGTTTAATTTCGGTAGGTTCGCTTGCCGGTTTGACTTCAGTTCTTCTTGTTTTGGAAATGGCGGCTACCAGAATTTTATTTGCAATGAGCCGTGACCATTTTATTTCAAAAAGATTCCAGAAACTTCATCCTAAATTCCATACTCCGGCTTTATTAACATGGACTGTCGGTCTTCTTGCCGTTGTCGGAATTTTGACGTTGAATCTAGATGTTGCTGCCGAATTGTGCAATTACGGAACATTTACTTCTTTTATAATTGTATGTGTTGCAGTTTTGATTTTGAGAAAAACTGATCCTGACAGACCGAGACCTTTTAAGGTTCCGTTTTCACCTGTAGTTCCTTCGCTCGGGATAATCTGCTGCGGCGGATTGATGATTTATAAATCGATGCAGCCTTCTGGCTCTGCATTGTTGTTCCCTGTATGGCTCGGTGTTGGAGCAATGATTTATTTGCTTTACGGTTTTGTCAAAAACAGAATGAATGAAAATAAATTACATAATGAAAAAGTAGAAAAAAGAAAACAGGAATTAGCAAAATAGATGGATATTAAAAATATAATAGCAAATATGCTGACTAAAAGAAGCCCCGATGAACTTATTGCAACAAGTAAAAAGTCAGAATTAAAAAAAACATTGAATGTTTTTGATTTAATTGTAATCGGTATAGGTGCGGTGGTTGGTACCGGTATCTTTACAATTATAGGTACTGCAATTCAGGGCGGTCCTGAAGGCGTTGGTGCAGGACCTGCTATTATAATTTCCATGGTAATGGCTGCAGTTGCATGCGTCTTTTCAGCACTATGTTACAGTGAAATTGCTGCAATGATTCCTGTTGCCGGAAGTGCTTATACCTATACTTATGCCACTATGGGAGAATTTATGGCCTGGATGGTCGGATGGATTTTGATGCTTGAATACGCTATCGGAAATATTACCGTTGCATGTGCATGGACCGGATATTTTGTTCAATTTTTAAAAGGATTTAAGCATATCCTTCCGGCATTTATAATTAATTTCCCTCTGTGGCTGAGAAACGATTACAGGTTTATGCTTTCATACTGTGATAAATACGGGCTGGATCCGCATACACAAATGCCGTATTTATTTGATAAAATTCCTGTTGCAATCAATCTTCCGGCAATATTTATTGTGCTTGCATTGACTGTACTTTTGATTAAAGGAGTTAAAGAATCAACCCGTTTTGCGAGTGTTATGGTTGCCGTGAATATGTTTATGATACTTTCTTTCATTGTTGTCGGTGCTTTTTATGTAAAGCCGGAAAATTGGGTTCCTTTTGCCCCGAACGGTTTTGAAGGGGTATTTATGGGAGCATTTTTAATATTCTTTGCATACATAGGATTTGATGCTATTTCAACTACTGCGGAAGAAACTGAAAATCCGCAAAGAGATTTGCCTATTGCAATTCTCGGAACTTTAATTATCTGCACAATTCTTTATGTTTGTGTTGCTCTTGTTTTGACAGGGAATGTTCCGCTCGGACATATTGACATTCAGGCTCCTATTGCCCATGCAATGAGGGCTATCGGAAAAGATTGGTTTGCGGGATTGATTTCAATAGGTGCATTGTGTGCCCTGACTTCAGTCCTTCTAATTTATCAATTAGGTACGACCAGAATTTTGTATGCGATGAGCCGTGACAGATTTTTGCCGAAATCTTTACGATTAATTCATAAAAAATTCAGAACACCTCATGTACTTACCTGGATTTCCGGTATTGTTGTTATAGTTTGTTCACTGTTTATGGATTTGAATATTTCTGCAGAACTCTGCAACTTTGGAACATTTACTTCATTTATCATTATTTGTATTGCAGTATTGATTTTGAGAAAATCTGATCCCGACAGAGAAAGACCTTTCAAAGTTCCTTTTTGTCCGTGGTTCCCTATTTTCGGAATTTTAACCTGCGGAGGGTTGATGGTTTATTCAATGAAATTTTTAAAAACTTCATCTTTATATTTTCCGCTCTGGTTAGTTATGGGGGTACTTATTTATGCGACTTATGGCTACACACAGAAACGTCTTGAAGAAAAGAAACGCAATAAAAATCAGAAAAAATTTGAACAAGCCGGACTTATTCGTTAATACTTTTATGCAAAGAGCTTCTGAACAGTACCAATTTTCGAGAGCCGCAGCAGTTAATGTTTCAGAATCTCTATGTTAAAAATCCTCCCTTAGAAAAAGGTGGCTAAGCCTTTTCCGCCGTTGTTTATCCTGTCCGCCCCTTCACACCGGTCATCTCCCTCCAATAGCGTGCACAGAGTATTGCCGCCTTCCTTGTAAGTGAGGCAGTCTGCAATCGCATAATTGCACTTATCGTCCTATAAGTTTGAAAATCGCCCGGCGAAAAGTTTTCTTTATAGGTTTTACATAATTCAAAACAGTACTCTCTGTATTGATTAGATATAACCTTGCTTTGCCTGTTTTAGGATAAAGTTTTTCAAATTTTGTATTGAAAGTATCAACAGATTGCTGAATTTCAGGAATTTTTAATAAATCTCTCAAATTTCTGTAATAATACCATTCATAATTTAATGTCCGGTGTTTTTTGCCGGCGAGGAGGCCTGTCGTCGGGTGGTTAATACAATCCCGCAGATGTTTATAATTATCATCAACAGAATCTTTATTAATGTGAAATCTTGTATCAAGATGTGCATTTGCCCAGTATGCATTATGGTTAATTCTGCTAAAACGATTGCCGCCTTCAATATATTCAGACATGAGATTACTCCTTCATACTTTGTACTGATAATTAGAAACCACGTAAAGAAATTTTTTTTGCTATTTAAATCTTCTCATCATAGCCATAGCTTTGTTGAGTGTGTGTTTTCCCATTTTACCGCCAAAATTCGGCATACCGCCTGATTTAGACATCATCTCTTTCATATCACTCATTCCCTTCATCATCATACGCATCTGCTGGAATTGTGTGATAATCTGATTAACTTCGGCAAGACTCATGCCGCAGCCTTTTGCAATACGTTTTTTGCGGCTGGTATTAATCAAGTCCGGATTTGAACGTTCTTCAGGCGTCATACTCTGAGTAAAAACTTCAATACGTTTGAACTGTTTATCACTTTCATGTGAAAGTTTTTGTCTGTCGTCTTTATTAATTTTAATCCCCGGCAGCATACCGAGAAGCTGATCCACCGAGCCGAACATTTTCATTTGTTTTTGCATTTTAATAAAGTCATTAAATGAAAATTCAGACTTCCTCATTTTTTCTTCAAGTTCTCTTGCCTGTTTTTCATCGAAAACTTCCTGAGCTCTTTCAACAAGAGAAACAATGTCACCCATACCCAGAATTCTTGTTGCCATTCTTTCAGGATAAAAATCTTCAAGAGCATTAAGTTTTTCGCCGGTACCGGTTAATTTTATCGGTTTTCCCGTACAATAAGCTACACTCAATGCGGCACCGCCTCTTGAATCACCGTCAAGTTTTGTGAGAACAAGTCCGGTTAACCCGAGTTGTGCATCAAAATTCTCTGCAACATTAACGGCTTCCTGACCTGTCATTGAATCAATTACAAGCAATTTTTCATGAGGATTAAACATTCTGTCGATAAGCAAAAGTTCTGCCATCATATCAACATCAATCTGTAAACGTCCGGCAGTATCAAGAATCAGTATATTAAAACCTTTTTCTTTAGCATAATCAATAGCACTTTGAACTATGTGACGAACATCTTTGCAATCAGGAATTGTAAAAACTTCGGTCTCAATATCTTTTCCGAGAGTTTGCAGCTGTGTAATTGCAGCAGGACGATAAACATCGCATGCGACAAGGAGAGGATTTTTTCCTTCTTTTTTCAATTTAACAGCAAGCTTGGCACTTGATGTAGTTTTACCGGAACCCTGAAGCCCGAGCATCATAATTAATGTCGGATGACCGTCAAGTTTAAGCGGATGTTTTTCTTTCCCGAGAAGATTAATAAGTTCGTCATGAACGATTTTTACAAGCTGCTGGGAAGGATCAACACCCTGAACAACGTTTTCACCTTCTGCTTTATCTTTAATATTTGAAATAAACGATTTTACAACACGAAGGTTAACATCAGCCTCAAGCAATGCACGACGAATTTCACGCAGAGCTTCCTGCATATTTTCCTGTGTAAGCTCCTGAGTGCGAGTTTTGCTTATTATATTTTGTAATCTGTCACTTAAGCTGTCAAACATATCTCTGCTATTAGTATAGCACAAACTAGATTTTAAATGAAGATTGGAGTTTGAGAAATGTTTCTTTAATATAAATTAAAGTTTAATTTATTAAAGTTATATAGGATATTCCAATATAAATATATTATTTTATAATATGTTTTTGTGTATCTTAAAGTTATGCTTGAAGTTATAAATGATTTTGCAACAAACGTAAAAAAGCAGAGAAAAAAGTTGGCTATGAGTCAGGAAGAATTAGCAAATAAAGCTGATGTTTCTATACAAACCATATCCAGTATTGAAAACGCAAGACATTTCCCGACATATAATAAACTTATTAGACTCTCTAATGCATTACAAGTCCATCCTGCACAACTGTTAATAGAAAATTGTGAATTCCGGAATACAGAGGATAAAGAACTTCAATTTGTATTAGTTCAAGCTTTTAAAGATTTAACACCAAAACAGAGAGAAATAGCCCTTCATCTCGTTCGTTCCATATCTGAAATAAATATTTAAAATATAAATTTCTAAATATTATTTTTATTTTTAGCTTTTATATATGCCCCTGTATTTACCTGCTCCGGTTATACAGCCATAGAATCAATATCGTCAGGATCAATTACAAATTTATCAGCAGGAGGATTATTCTTTTCCTGTTCTTTTTTTAACCTGTCCTGTTCTTTAAATTTAGCTTTGTACTTTTGTGTTTCCTTATGAACTTCTATGGCGTCCTTAATTGCATCTTTAATAATTACGGCAGGAATTTCTACCATCAGCCACAGAGATTTCAGGGTGCTTGGATCCTTGGCATTTCTGTTATATTCTTGTTCGTTAGGGTCAGGACCGTAATCTTCACCAAATCCGAAACTTACATGATTAGGTTTCGGTTTGCATGACAAATTGTGAGCAGATGTATAATTTTGAATCGAACTTACTTTCATTTTACGTAATTTCCCTTTTGTTTACTGAATTATAAACTCTAAATAAAAATTTTTGCTATCCATGTAACATAAAATTTTACATAATTTTACATGCCGGAAAATTTGATTTCTTATTTCTTAAAACATCATAAAAATGTATGATTTCATTTTAAAAGTCCTCTGCTAATATAAAACCATACTCCTTAGAGACTAAGATACACATATCCCTAATCAACAGCTATGCACCTCAAAGTACATAGCTTTTTTTTATATATAATAACAAATAAAAGCGGCAGACATGCCGGACTTACAGCGGGCAGGCAGTATAACAAGTGGTGCTAATTCTTCTTCAATGCTTTTGAACGCAAATCTCTGTGATATGTTATTGCAAACCTGTGTGCCTCATCTCTGATTCTCTGAAATAGGAACAACGCCCCCGAATCCCGAGGTAAAATTACGGATTCCGATTGATGCGGCAAAAAAACTTCCTCATTGCGTTTTGCAAGACTCACTACGTCGATATCTTTTACCCCTAAACCTTCTATAATCTCCATAACACTGGACAGCTGTCCTTTGCCACCGTCTATTATCATTAAATCCGGCTTTTCCCATTTTTTTTCACCTAAATGTGACATTCTGCGAGTAAGAACCTCTTTCATTGATTGAAAATCGTCAGGTTTTCCTTCAGTTGTACGGACTTTAAATTTTCTGTATTCGGTTTTCTTAGGCAATCCGTTTATAAACACAACCATTGAGGCTACAGTATTTGTTCCCTGAATATGTGAAATATCATAGCATTCCATTCTGTGCGGGAAATTCCGTAAATGAAGTTTTTCAGCAAGATACGCTCCGATTTCATTAAAATCTTCATTAATTTTAACCATTTTTTTAATTTTTGCATTATCAAGAACTACACGTGCATTTTTATCCGCAAGCATCTGCAATTCTCTTCCTTGCGTCGATTTGCCGTAGCTTATGCGGACTTTTTTATTTGATATAATTTCCAGCCACTCTTCATAAAGTGCTTTTTCCCCGACCTTTTCCAGTTCGTTTGAAACAATTTTGTCCGGAAACTCCAGTGCAAGCGTATTGTAATATTCTTTAAAAAATGTGGCAAAAAACTCAGTCTTGTCTTCTTCTTCAACTTCATAGACAAAATCTTTTTTATCAATAAGACGCCCTTCTCTAATCATAAGTATTACGATTACAAAAATTCCGTCCTCATTCAGCATGGAAATTATATCTTCGTTAAGTTTGGTATTTTCGTAAACGACTTTTTGTTTTTCAAGAGTTTTTTTCAAATCGTTGTAACTGTCACGGAGTTTGGCAGCTTTTTCAAACTGTTCCGATTCGGCATACTTTTGCATCTGTTCCATAAGCTGTGCCATAAGTTCCGACTGTTTCCCGACAAGGAAAAGCTCTGCCTGCTTTACAAGATTTTTGTATTCTTCACTTGTAACCTTATTCTGGCAAGGTGCCATACATCGCCCTATCTGATAATAAAGACACGGTCTGTCTTTGAACTTCGGAGTTTTACATTGTTTGAGCGGAAAAATCTTTTTCAAAAAATCAAGCGTTGAATACATGGCTCTCACGTCAGTATAAGGCCCGTAGTAACGGCCTTTTTCAGGATTCATATTTTTTTTGCGGACAACGAGAATTCGCGGAAAATCTTCATCAGTCACCAGAAAATACGGATATTTTTTGTCATCCTTCAATAAAATATTATATTTCGGTTTATGCTTTTTGATTAAATGACTCTCAAGTATTAACGCCTCAACTTCCGTATTCGTAATTATATATTCCATCCGCTCAATCTGGGACACAAGCACCTGAACCTTTACGCTGTCATAATGCTTTTTGTTAAAATAACTCATAACACGACGTTTCAGGATTTTAGCCTTGCCTACATAAATAATTTCATCATCTTTGTTATAGTAAATATAACATCCCGGCAAGGATGGCAAAAGTTTCAGCGTTTGTTTGAGGTTATCATTCATAATATGATTATATCATAGTTTTAAAGTTTTGAAGAAAGAGAGCAACGCCTTTTAATAAGCTTTTTGCACGCACAAAAATAAATTTTGCAGCACATAAATCCTCCTGCATTCCGATAAACTCTTGTCTTGAAAAAAAATTTATGCTAAATTGAAAGAAGACAGGGGTATAAATAATGAAAAAATTTTTGTGTTTATTATGTTTATTAACTTTTACATTACCGGTATTTTCTTCAGAAAACAGCGAAACAGTTAAATATGTGAATCAATCAGAAAGTTTTTCCGGATTCAGTAAAAAACTTCCGACTGACGGAACTTATAAACTTCTGGAAAAGCCGACAAAAGTAACAAAAGAAGAAACTGAACATGATGATTTTCTGGATGAATTCGATGATGACGGATTCAGAAAAGAAAAACCTGTCAGTACTGAAAAAAAAGTTATCAAAACAATGAAAGACAACAAAGGGAAACAACCGATACAGCGGGCTGCTGACAATGACGTAAGACCTATGACTTATGATAATTTTCCTAAATCAATGGATGAGGTCAACAGCCAGATGCTCATGCCTATGGGTATTCCGGGAATGTTTTAATATTACTTAATATTTTAGTGTAAAAGTAGCAAAAAATTTTATTTTCGGGTTATTAAACATGCAACACGTAAAATAGTACACAAGGAGTTTTAAAGTGAAGGTTCAAAGTGTTAGTTTTTTAAATTCCAGAAATAATAATATTGATAAAACAGAAAAAAGCAGATTAACAATACCTTTTTTCACAACAAATAATAATAATAATGTTGCCGATGTATTTATTAAAAACAGTACACCTGTACAAACAGTTAAAAACACATCAAAAATGATATCATTTATGGGCTATAGCGTCCATATAGTCGACGGCGGGAACCATGCGGCAAATATGAATCACTTTGCACAATCCATAGGAGAAGGCAAATGGGATTTGTATAATAAAGAAGTAGAAACAAATTACCGAGACCCGGGCATCAAACAGCTTGAAAACCTTGAATGGAAATTAAAAGAATTAAATTTTGAACAAACGCTCTCCTACGACAAATACCACGATGCCGTATATATAGCAATGCCTATTCTTGCAAACGTACCTCTTCAAAATCTGGAAGCCCAGATGAATGCCGTAATGGGTACGCATACTCACCTCACCCCGCAGAATATAAGAAGTAAAAAAGATGAAGTTATTGCATTTTTAAAACGCATATACGATGAACCTGATAAATACAGACAGTATATAAATTATATGGATCCGATGGGTCAGGGTCTGGAAAAAACTTACGGTATAATATACCAGATTAACAAACTGGCACAAAGACGCAATACAAAAGTTTTCATTCCGGCAGGGCATCCTGAATATGCCTCCATAAAATGGATGTCTGAACAAAGAAATCAAAAACCTGAATTGTATAACTATATAGCAACAGGTTTCGATAAAGATAATGCCGTTCACAATATGCAAAGAGAAATCAAAGATAACGGCTGGTATGATTTCAACCTGCTCTCACTCTCAGAAGCTGATATTGTAAACGTTAAAGATGCCGACGGAAAAGATTATATTTATTCAGCCTACGACTCCTGTGTCAAAGACGGAGCAAGAGGTGTTTATAATTTTTCACCGGTAAGAGATGAAAACGGAAAACTTCTCGGTTACGGATACCATGACACAAAACACGTTGATTATCCGTATGAAGAATTTCCGGCAAATGATGAAATCCAAGGCATTGCAAAATTTGTGGGACGACCTTTAAAAGAAGTGCTTGCGGACAGCGAAACAACACAGGCATTCAAAGACGATGTATGGAATAACCGCAGCAGGGAACGTTACGCAGATAAGCTTTTTAAAGTATCTGATATTTTCCCTCAGCATGAACGGGATTATAACAAAATGGATTTAAAGGGCGATTATATAGATTCAAGCCTGCAGTTATATTTCAGAACAAACAAAGACGGTCTGGTAATATTCCCGAACTGTGACTGTGAAGGAAGCGGCAGACCGAGCGTTCTTTCTATGTGGGGAAGCTGTTTCTCGATTTTCAATGCAATTAAAGACGATATAAAAATCAGGGAAAAATTCAATGAAAGAGGATACTTTGACAAAGAAACCCTCTACAGAAAACATCCGAAAGAAATTGACAGCCTTTTATTTGAAAGTGAAGAACTGATAAAAGATAAACGATATGACGAGGCAGAACATGTTCTTCAATACGCAGCAGAACTGGAAAAGGTTGCAGGACTCCACGGTTATAAACCTCTAGAGGCACTCGGAGATTTCTACACAATGAAAAAAGACTACCATCAGGCTGAAAACTGCTACAATTCAGCATTAAATGAACTGTCACGCAAAATCATAAATAAATTAAAAATAGAAGGAGTTCAATACACACTGAAAGACTGTGCTGATTACATCAGGTTTGTTGAAATGCTTAACCCGCAAGAATTGGAATACAGGTATAACAAAGCAAATTATGACAAAATGAACTTTATTCAGAAAATGTTTGTAGAAGAACCTCAAAAACCTGAAGATTTGAAAAATACAAATAAATATATTCAGTTTAAAAAGGTAAGTAAATTATATACCGGATGTTCGCGTCTTTATGAAAAATTAGCAGAAAATTGTGAACTTCGAAACGAAGATTTTCCGGCATTTGCATGCAACTGGGCAGCAAATATGATGCAGACAATGAACGAAACTTCAGATGAGTTATTAAACAGGAGAGCAGATAAAAATACATATTTAGGGGACTTTTTAAATGTTGATTAGTAAAGTATCGCAAACAAATTTTTGCGGAAAAATTATTGATGTACATGTCCATACCGGACACTGGGACAAACAGAACGAAGGTAAACCGAACGGAACGGAACCTTACACAACGGGAGATATTTTCGAAAGAGCCGACAAGGTAAAACAGGACGGAGATACGATTTCAAAAATAATAATCTCAAATCTTGACTGCATAAAAGAAGAAAACGGCAAACCTCTGCTTGATGAAATCAAGGGAAACGAAAAACTTCTTGCTGAATGTAAAAAAGATGCGAGAATGGCTGTTCTTGCAGTATGTCAGCCGAAAAACGGGAATGTTGACAATATAAAAAATCTATTCAAACACCATCCCAAAGGTTTTGTGGGACTGAAATTTCACCCGCTGATGAGCGGACTTGATGCATCCGATATAAAATATGTTCCGTATCTGGAATTTGCACAGAAAAAACATCTTCCATGCCTTTTCCACTCACAGGTAAATGTTGATAACAACAGCGGACAGCTTCTGAATGATAATATAAGTGTTGCGGATCCGGCTAAAATCTACCAATCAGCCAGAAAAGCTCCAAAAGCTCCGGTAATACTCGGACATATGGGAGCAGGCTGGGGACAGGCTCATTCAAAAGCCGTTGATATCCTTGTTGAATCCATAGAAAAAGGTGATGCTAATTTATATGCGGATATTTCATGGGTTGACTTTAAAGATCCGGAAAAACCGAATGTAATAGCCGCAATAAAAAGATTAATGAATACCCAAAAAGGTGATAAAACAGACAGACTTCTTTTCGGAACAGACGCTCCGATTGCAGAGTATTCTACGGACAAAGATTTATATGCAAGGGTTGTAAGAGAAACAAAAGCCGCAATCAGAAAAAATTTCGGGGATAAGGCCGATGAACTTATAGAAAAGATTTTCTATAAAAATGCTGATAATTTGTTTTTTTCACAAAAACCTGCATCTAAAGTAAAAACAGGTGCGATAATTGCCGGAGGGCTTGTTGTTTTGGGTGGAATATTGTGGGCATTAAAGGATAAATTTTCTTCCGCAGAAACAAACAAGGAATAAAAATGCCATCGGATATTATAACATCAAATTTTAGCAGCACAAATACGATTTACGATAAAATAAATCATGACCGTGCTGCAGGTGTTGTACGGGACAAAAAACAAACTACTGCAAAAATAAATCCACACTCTGTACCTGAAAAACTTTCAAAAAATCCGACGGATAAGTTCGTAAAAAATAACCGTAATACAAAACAAATATCGCCTCTTCAGCAGTTAACATATTCCACGGTTGCACTGGCGGAAAATCTTTACGGGACACTGGGTTTTGGTTTCGGACTGATGTACCTGCGACAATTTGTTAACGGAAAACTTTTAATAGGAAATATTTATAAACATTACACGAATAAAATAAAAGATAACGATTTGATGGCAAAACTTGCCTTGAAAATGAGAAAAGAAAACGGGCTTGAGTCAAAAGTTCCGATTTACACGGGTGCTGCAGGAGAGGCATATTTTTCAAGCAGCGGAGGCTTTCAAAAAATTGTTGTTGGCAATGATTCTTTTTCCGCACTTTTCCATGAACTAGGGCATGCAATTATTGAAAATAAAACAAAAATCCTGAAAAGTTTTCAAAAAAACAGAAACCTTGATGCATACGGTGCCATAACCCTATATATGCTTCTTGAGAGTGCAAAATACACGAACCGCACAAAAAAATCTGCCCAAAATAATTCACTTGATGATATTCAAACAAAAACTATAGATTTCTTCATAAAATACAGTGAAATTCTTCCAATCCTGATTTATTCTCCGGAACTGGTCAGTGAACTCGGAGCAACGGGATACGGATTAAAATTTTTGAAAAAAGAAGTTAAAGAAGGCAGCATTGGTAAAAATATTTTTAAAAATATCAGAAACAGTTACGCGGCTGCGTTTGCTACATATTTGTTTATTCCTTTGAGTTTGATTTTAATGTCGGCAGTAAACAGAGCGACTTATAACAAAAAACTTTCGCAAAAGCAAAGGCTCAATAATACCGGCTCAAGTATAGGGCTTGGTGCGGCGGGAGCACTGACAGCCGGGGGGATTGCTTATGCCAAAAACGGATTCTATAACAACAAAACCGGTTACAGAGAAGATGTTATTGATGAAATTTTGAAATCCAGACTTAATCCTGACTACACAAAAGAAACTTCTAAGATTATTAATAACATGAAAATACTCTCGGCACTAAAAAACCATTTTAATGACGACAAAATAAAATTATCAAATGTGATTTTACAGGAGATAAAATTTGACGAAGCATACGAAAATTATAAAAAATTATTTGAAAAAGAATTGGACAAAATTTATGACAGGGAAAAGAGAAGTTTTATTTCATCTGACAAACTGGAAAACGGATATAAAGCCTTACGTAACGACATAAAGAAAATAGTTAACGGAAAAGCTCTGAAAAAAGCAAAGACTGTTGCGGTCCCTGCCGGTTTTTGCAGTGCATATTTATCATTTATTCTCGGCAGACTGATTATGAAAACTCCTTTTGATAAAACAAAAAAGACACCTCAAAAATAAGGTGTCTTTTTTTGAATTGAGTATTATGAAACTATGCTTTGCAAGCGACTTTCATAGTGTTTGCAATGATTTCGTTAAAGCTGTCAGCTTTCAAAGAAGCACCGCCGACTAAAGCCCCGTCGATATCAGATTTAGACATTTGTTCGGCAATAGTTGAAGGTTTTACGGAACCGCCGTAAAGGATTCTGATTGCATCAGCAGCTTCAGCTCCTGCAACTTCTTTAACAACATTTCTAATCATAGCGATAACTCTGTTAGCTTCATCAGAGTCGCAAGTTTTGCCTGTTCCGATAGCCCAGATAGGTTCGTAAGCTATAACTGATTTAGCAATATCTTCTGAAGAAATACCTTCAAGTGCAGCTTTAATCTGACCTGCAATCCAGGAATCAGTAACGCCTGATTCTCTTTGTTCAAGAGTTTCGCCGCAGCAAATGATAGGAATCAAACCGCCTGCTAGAATAGCTTTTGCTTTTTTGTTAATCATTTCGTCAGTTTCCGAGAAATACTGTCTTCTTTCAGAGTGACCGATGATAACGTAATCACATCCTGCATCTTTCAGCATTTCAACGGAAATTTCACCGGTATAAGCACCTGAAGATTCCCAGTGGCAATTTTGCCCTGCTATAGAAATTTTATTTCCGCCGCAGCCGCAGTTGCATCTTACTGATTCAACAGCACAGAGTGAAGTAAATACCGGAGCAATTACAACGGTAGGTAATTCAACAGCGGTATAATCTTTTACAAAATCTTTAATCCCTTCAAAAACTGATTTAGCTTCTGACTGGAGCAGGTTCATTTTCCAGTTTCCTGCAATAATAGGTTTTCTTGACATAATTATCTCTCCTTTTTTGATAACCCTCTAACTTAATTATATTAAGAAAAATTTTTATTTGCAATCATATTTGGGATAAGGGCGTTAAAAAATTTTCTTTCGAAACGGAAAACTTTTCATGAAAAACGGTCAGGCTTTCTTTTTTAACCTGACCGTCCAACCACAGTTATAAAATACCGAAATTAAACCGGCTGACAATTTTTTAAATCTGTTTCGATTTTTGCAAGTATTTCATCCAGTTTGGAACTGTCTTTAATTCCGCCCTGAGCAAAGTTCGGACGTCCGCCGCCGTTTGCACCGGTTGCTCTTGCGATTTCACCTACGATTTTGCCGGCATTAACACCTTTTTTCACAAAGCTGTCAGAAACTTTGACGGCAACTGTTTTGGCGGAGGCAAGAACAATGATGCTTTCGCCGAGTTTTTGTGAGGCAAATTCAATACCGGTTTTGAGTGCATTACCGTCAACATCTTCAATTTTTGTGATAAAGAGTTTGCCGCCTTCAATGTCTTGAGCTTTTGATAGGAATGTTGCAAACTTCGCTCTGGCATTTTCTTCTTTTACGTGTGTAAGTTCTTTTTGGAGTTCTTTATTTTCTTCCTGAAGTTTTTCCACACGCTCAACTACGCCGTCAAAGTGTGTTTTGAACATAAGAGAAAGTTTATCCATTTCTTTAACTTTTGCGTTCATATATTCAAATGCGGCTTTTGAAACAACAAGTTCAATACGTCTTGTTCCTGCAGCGATTGCTCCTTCCGTTACAATTTTTACAAGTCTTAGGTCGCGTGTGTTTCTTGCGTGAGTACCTGCACAAAATTCTTTTGAAATGCAGGTTTCGTTTCCTATAGAAACAACTCTTACGATATCGTCATATTTTTCGCCGAATAATGCAGTTGCACCGGTGAGTTTTGCCTGTTCAATATCCATAATGTCTGTGTGAACATTCAAGCCTTTTGCAACCCAGTTGTTCATAATTTCTTCAACTTTGAAAATTTCATCAGGTGTCATCGCACGGGAGAATGTGAAGTCAAAACGCATTCTGTCAGGTTCAACCTGAGAACCTGCCTGATGAACTTCTTCACCGAGAACTTTTCTCAATGCCGATTGTAAAAGGTGGGCAGATGTATGATGAAGTCTGATTTCTTCACGACGCGGAATATCTATTTTTGCATGTACAGCTACGTCTTTTAAGTCATCGCCGTTGATAACTTTGCAGCGGTGAACGAACAATTTGTTAACCTTAAATGTTGTAAGAACTTCAAGTTTAACTTCCTGCCCGTTTGTTTCTTTATCTTCTATAATACCGCTGTCGCCGGTTTGCCCGCCGCATTCCGCATAGAACGGCGTTTTATTTAAAACAACATCGACATATCCGTCACCATCGATTGTGGCAAGTATTTTTGCGTCACATTCGTTTTCTTCGTATCCTACAAATTCTGTTGAACCTACTTCGTCTTCAAGTTTTGCGTATTTCATATCGCCTGTAACACTGATTTTTGCAGTTGCGGCTTTAGCACGGTCTTTTTGTTCCTGCATTGCGGTTTTGTAACCTTCTTCATCGACGTTCAAACCGTTTTCTGCAGCTATTTCTTTTGTAAGTTCCAGCGGGAATCCGTAAGTGTCATATAGTTTGAATGCACTTTCTCCGTCGATATCTTTTTTATTTGCAATAAATTCATCAAGAAGTTTGTAGCCTCTGTCAAGAGTTTTTGCAAATCTTTCTTCTTCTTTTTTGATTGTATCAATAATTTTTTGTCTGTTTTTAACTAAATCAGGGTAAGCTTCCCCATAATTTTCGATTACTACATCAACAAGCTTGTATAAGAATGGTAAATCCATACCGAGAATTTTGCCGTGGCGTAGTGCACGACGTAAAATCATTCTTAAAACATAACTTCTGCCTTCGTTACCCGGAATTACACCGTCTGAAATCAAAAATGTAACACATCTTGCATGGTCGGTGATAATTCTCAGAGAAATGTCGGTTTTCTCATTGCCTTCCCTCGCCCCTTGCGGGAGAGGGGTAGGGTGAGGGGTTTTTGAATATAAAACTCCGCTCATCTCTGAAACTTTGTCTAAGATAGGTCTTAAAAGATCTGTTTCAAAGGTGGAGGCAACGCCCTGACATACCATTGTGATACGTTCAAGCCCCATACCTGTATCAACGTTTTTACTGTCGAGCGGTGACTGGTTGCCTTCTTCATCCTGATAGAGTTCTGTGAAAACTAAGTTCCAAATCTCAACCCATCTGTCGCATTCGCAGGTATCTATTCCGCAGCCGCGGGGGTCATCGCATTTGTATTGTTCACCGAGGTCATAGTGGATTTCAGAGCAAGGGCCGCAGGAACCAGATGCACCCGGAGGTCCCCAGAAGTTATCTTTTTTGCCTTTTCTTTTAATTCTTTCGGCAGGAACTCCAACATTTCTCCAGATTTCGTAAGCTTCGTCGTCTGTTTCAAAAATAGTTATCCACAGGCGGTCTTTGTCGAGTTTCAATACTTCCGTTACAAATTCCCACGCCCAAGGGATGATTTCTTTTTTATAATAATCTCCGAATGAGAAGTTACCTAACATTTCAAAGAAGGTATGGTGACGCGGTGTTCTTCCGACATTCTCAATATCTGAATCTTTTCCGCCGGCTCTTGCACATTTCTGACATGATGTTGCTCTTGCAGGCTCGTAAGGACATTTTTGTATTCCTAAAAATATCGGTAAAAATTGTAACATCCCTGCTGTTGTCAATAAGACGGTAGGATTGTCAGGCACAAGGCTTGAGCTTTCAACTACAGTGTGCTGATGTTTATTTTTAAAATAATCTAAATACAACTTTCTTATTTCATTTCCGGTTAGCATAATTTCTCATTCCTCTTTTATTTAACATATCTGATTAAATAATATATTAAACAAAGATGTTATGCAAAATTTATTTAGGTAGATTTTGGAAATAATTTTTGTCCGTTAATGCTTTATATGTACAGCTAATACCGTTTGTGGTTCCGCTGCTTGTCGAGGAGCAATAATCATTTGTATTATATTGAGTTCCAGCTGCCCCCATGGGAAGCAGTTTTCCATTATCCATAATCTGAAATGTAAACAAATCATGACCCCAACGGTTTGTTTTTTTGTTTTTTCACAAGAAGAATTTGCTGAAAAAATTGATATTTCGCAACAGACTTTAAGCAGAATTGAATGCGGAAAAAATTTTTTGACAGCCGAAACATTAGAAAAAATATTAAGCGTTTTAGGCGTAAAAATAAATGAATTATTCGTATATGAAGAAGAGTACTCTTCTGATAATGTTCTGGAGGATATTGAAAAATATCTTCAATTCTTAAAATCAAATCCCAAAAAACTCGCCTGTGTTCACAAAATGATTAAAGAAATTGCGTTTTTATAATAAGCCACGTAACCTTTTGAAAACATAACGGTACAGTGTCTTTAGTTTAAAATTTATTATTCCCTATTCTGTTGTTATACAAAAATCAAATAGCAAATTTTATTATTTACGGTTTTAAATACAATATGAATGTCAAAAATCTATCTAATATATTTGCCGGTAAAATAAAAGTTTATAACTCCGATATAAGTTCTCCCACAACGGTCAGCCTTGCAGATATAATGAATGGTGCAATAGATATTGCACAAAAAAGAAATTGCACAGATGAGTTTGTTAAAACCGCAAAGGAAAATTATCATAGATTTCAGGAGGCAAACAGGGCTTACTTTATTGAACATCTGCCGGAAATAAATAAGCCTGCAGTTAAAAAATTTATGGAACTTCCTGAATACGGGGATTTTCTCCTGCCTTTTATGACTGATAAAAAACCGGGAGAGCTGGAATATTTATATAAAATTGCAAGTAAAACTGATGCCGGCGGACAAATCAGAATTCCATCCGTAACATTCCCGTATTTTTCGGAAATTCCAATGGAAAGGCTCAAAGTCCTGCGTCCGATTATTGATTCAAAAAATGCCGATGGATTATGGAATTTTGCACCGTCATACATTCTTTCTCTTGACAGATTTAATGACAGACAACTTGAGATTATGTCAAAGCTTGCCGGCTGCAGTGTCAACGGACGCTGTATGCAAATTATTGCGGCTAACCCGCATATTAATCAGAACAGAACAGTTGAAATCGCACAAACATTGAAAAATTTATACGGAAAAAATTTAAAAGAAATTTCATTTTTTAGCAAAGATAAAGAAAACTTTTTTACTGCAGATATACAGGTTCCGGCACTGTATAACAAAACTGCCACCCCGAATGTAAAAACATTACTCGTAAAGCTTGACAATGAATTTAGTCCCTCGGATAGCATCCGGCTTCAACCCGATACTGTTAATCTTATTGATAAGATTTATCGTAATCTTTATGACAACGCCTGCGTTTTTTCCCGTATGGATTTAGAAAAAGCTGTTTTTAATGTACAAAAAAATTTACCGGAATTTGATAGAGAAAATATTCTATCCGTAATGCAGCGTTTGACACAGTTTGCGAATTATTCAAGTCTGCCGGCTGCCGCTGAAAAATTAGCAGCTGAAAAAATAAAAAATATCTACACATACGGAGGAGAACTTAATCCGGTATTTGAATATTTTTTCGCCAAGAAAAAACTTTTTTCTCTTGATAGTTCACCGGATTCATTCAGAGCATATTTTCTTACAAAAAATGATGTAAATAATCCGGAACATATGGCAAATTTGAAAAAGAAACTCTCTGATTCGAATTTTAAACAATCCGTAAAATTCGTAAATCTTGAGGGATTTTCAGACAGTGTGAATTTCCTTTCGGATGATACACTTCTGGCTCAAAAGACCGTGGAAGTTTTGAGAAAAGCAAAAAAAATTATGCTAAAACATTCTGCCCTGACTCTTGATGAAGCAATAAGTATCGTCTTTAACCACAAAATAGAAAAAACCGCAAAAAATCTCGGAATTGATATTTTAAACGTAAGGCTTGACGCTCCGGGTTCGCCCTCTGTTATCCTTGAGCAGATGAGTCCGATTATGCCTACAAAAGAATTGTTCCAATCATGTATTGAAACAGTTGCAAATCATTATGCAAATACAAAACAGGAACTTCATAACATTTCTTATAATCTGATACGTTATTTTGAAGGAATGCAGAATATTTTCACAAAACAAAGGATTATAGAAGATTTAAAAGAACTTAATAAGCTTATTAATACTTATATTAAAGACAATAATATTTCTGCTGAAAATTTGTATTACATCAAGCCGCATAACCCTTTTACAGTTAAAAGTTATGATTTAATATCCAAAATGTACAAAAATCTATTTGATATTCCTACTCACAAGCTGCTGGAGGTTGAAGATATTTCAGAATTGAAAAACTATCCGGAGAATTCTGTTTTTGTTTTCCTAGACGATTATATAGGGACGGGAGAGTCAATGGTTAACCTCGGAAAATACGAGCAAAATGCAGGAAAATTCAAGGAAAATGTCCATATTTTATTTGCACCGGTTGCCGCAGCAAAAGATGGCATAAATTATGTGAATTCAGTTATCAGATGTTATGCAAGAGGACATTTTGACGCCGTAATATGTTTGGATAAAAATATAAAAGATTTCGACAATTTTAAATATACGTTTTTGCATTCTAATTTTAAACAAACTTCCGCCGGGAAAAAAATTCTGGGGAATGAAGGCTTTGAAAGAGGCAGTCAATGTACGGCTTTTCCGTATATGAC
>JADIND010000195.1 GCA_017694215.1 Candidatus Scatousia excrementipullorum
AAACATAAGAACAATCCTTCACGCTGTAACCGCAGCAATGGTTCCTGCTCTAATTTTAATAACGTAGGTGCCGAATATTGTTCAAATACGGCATCGGATATTTCTAAAAATACATCCTGTGCTTATTATGCTCTGACAGATACTCACCCGACAAAAGCCGGAAAAAATTACTGGCAGGATTTTCTTGGCGAAGTTTACAGCAGATAATTGTAAATTTTTCTTAAAAAAATAGCAAAAAATATATTCAGCACTTTAATATAAACATGTGGTTTAAAAAAGTGGGGTATTTTTTATGAAAGTTTCAGCAATAAGGAGTTATACACCTGTATCGTTTGCAGGTAACGAAAAGTCTAAAAAGGCAAATGCAGCAAGAACTGCAGCAGGAGCGGCAATGATTGCACTTGCAACGGCAATGCCGGCTCAGGAAGCTGATGCTCAAATATTTTATCCGTATGTGCCGCCGACACATTATTATTATGTGCCAAGACCGATGACAACAATGAGCGTCCCGAATTGTTTTATTGACGGGGATATGCAGAATTTTGAGTATGATAAATCCATGAATCAGGTGTTTTCTGAAATTGATGCAAAAGTTGATGCGAACAGAGAACTCTCTGTTAATGAAGTAGTGAAAGCAGAAAGAGATAACTGGCATTTGTATAATTATTACCCGTACAATTCGACTAATATGAGAAATACCGCCCGTCAGTTTAAATTGTTGTCCGAAGTCTATAACGAAAAAGGTTCAAACCCGAAAACAATCAGCTATAGCGAGTATAAGAAAATAATGAATGATTATATGGATCAGCAGAATGTAACAAGCTTTTTTATGTTGATGGATTTGTTGAGCAGACCGAGGTATCGTCACTGTCATCCGTATATGACGCCTCCTCCTCCTCCTCCGCATCATCACCACAGACATTAATTTTTTAAGCATGAAAAAACAGGTTTCAGCTTTTGGCGGAACCTGTTTTTTTACTGTTAAAACTTTTGCAATCAAGGTTTTATAAATCTTCAAATCCGGGAGATGTTGCCGGCAATTTTCGATAACCTCTGTTTGTGTGCACCATTTTTTTGATGTATCTGTCAGTGTAATTTCCTTTTTCAAAGAGTTTTTTCAGTGTATCTTCTCTCCTTACAAGCGGATGAGTGTTATCATTAGCACTTTCCGGATAGATATTGACTATTTCTGTCCATACAGAAGCCTCCATTGTCCAGGCGTAAGTTTCTTCCGCAAGTGAGTTATATTCGTCCTGATGAAGAGCCTCATGGGCAAGAAGTGCTGCCAGTGCACCCGGAGGAGCGTCTTTGTGGCGAGGGTTTATGAAGATATAAAGATTTTTCCCCTTTTTCCACCCGAGAGCGTCAAATGATGCATAATCCTGATTAAGTGTGCCTAAATCTTTAAATTCAATTTTTACAGGTCTTTGTGAAAGATTATTTCCGAGTATTGCTCTTCTTGAAAAGTCGCCGTTGGTGCCTTTCAGCATATCAAGTGCCACATAAAAAACAAAATCCTTTCCGACTTCTTTATATTCAGGGGTAATTTGTTTTATATATTCGGCAGTATATTTTTTAGGAAAGTTTTGCGGAACTATAATCTCCTCTTTTTTCTTTCCCCAGGCAAACGCCGGAGTCGCCGCAAGAAGTTGAACAGCCATCAGCAAACATAAAATCTTTTTCATTTTATTCTTAACCTCCTCTTAATCAAATCCGGCTTTTGCCGTGCATAATTATTATTATAATTAAATATTTTTGCAGGGCAAATTTATTTTTTTCTGTTTAATGCAGCCAGTTCCCGGTATATTATTTTGTATTCAGTGGAAGAATCAATGCTTTCAGCTTCTTTTATATATTCAAATGCGGTTTTTAAGTCATTTATCTGTCTGTAAATGTTACTCATTTCCGCATAATATTTTGCGTTTGAAACATCATAAGTTATTGCACGTTTCATACATTCAATGGCTTCTTCAAAATCCTCTTCATTTTTTCTTACAAGTGCAAGGTAATAATATCCTTCAGAACAGTTTATATCAAGAGCAAGAGCCTTTTGTGCAAATTCTTTTGTCTTATCATAGTCACCTTTAAGATAAGACGCGTTTGCTCCTGTTAAATATGCAGAAATATAATTTTCATTCTCTGAAATTATTTTGTCTGCAAGTTCAACAGCTTTATCATACTCTTTTTCTTTTATATATATTTCAGCCAGATCAATTTTGTATGAAGGATTATCTGAGGAATTTTCAATTACTTTTTTTATAGCATCTTCAGCATTTTTATACATATCAAGTTCTTTATAAACTTTTGCAAGTGAAATCATTGTGAAAGAATCATCATTGCCGGATTTTATGTTATTTTCAAGAATTTCGCGGCTGCCGAGATAATCTTTATTGTGAAGTTTCAATAATGCAAGCAGAACTTTTGCCTGTGAGTGTTCTGTATTCTGAGCCAGAATATAATCTACTTCTTTTTTTGTTTTGTCAAACTCATTCATTTCAAAATACAGATAAGCCAGAGAGTATCTGTAATCAAGATTTTCCGGTGAATTTAAGATGGCTTTTCTGTAAGCTTCAACGGCTTCTTGCTGCCAGCCGTTAAAAAAGTATGCATTCCCGAGATTGTAGTAATAAACGGCATTATTAGGTGCTAAATTTGCAGCTTTTGAAAAATCTTTGATAGCTTCGGTAAAATTCATATTTTCTAATTCAAATAAACCTTTATAATTTAAAATTTCAGGATTTTGAGATGTTTTAGGGAAAGAGTCAAAAATTTCTTTTGATTTTTCCAACTCGTTCTCATCGAAATATATTTTGCCAAGTAATACTTTACAATCTTCATTATCCGGATTATTAATATCAACTGTATAGAGCAATTCTTTTGCTTTATCTATAAATCGATTTATATAGAGTGCGTTTGCACATTCACAAGTAATTTTTTCGTCATTATAGGAGTTATTTTGCATCAAATCTTCAATATTGGATATTTTTCCTAATTTCCCGTAAAATTTAATGAGTTTTATATAGGTATCTTTGCTTTTTTCCAGTTCAAAAATTTTTTTTGCAATATCCGCAGCTTCTGCTATATAATTTTGTCTTTCTTTTATTGTGCATAAAAGTTTCAATGATGAAAGGTGGCTGTTGTCAACGGCAAGAACCTTGTCCAGATACTGTATGGCTCTGTCGTAATTGTGCAGAAGAAAATACAATTCTCCGATTTGAAACAATATTTCAATATTATCCGGCTCGGTTTCAAGAGCTTTATAAAGCATTTCTATTGCCTGTTTATAGCATTCCTGAGATTTGAGTTCAAAAGCTCTTTTTATATAAGAAATAATTTCTTCGTTTTGATTTTCCTGCATTAATGCTCTCCGTTAGTCTTTTTGTCGGTTTTGTTTTTATCTTTATTTTTTGCGTTTGAATTTTGTTCGGAGTCGGAAGAATTTGTATTATTGTTAATTATAATAAGCACTTCATCCTCTCCTGCCATTTTAAGATTATTTCTTGCAATTTCTTCAAGGCTTGCGGTTTTAGAGAAAAATTTTATGTCGGATTTTAATTCTTTGTTTCTATTTTCAGCATCATCTCTGACTTTTTCCATAGTTAATATTTTTGCTTTGTAAGCAATAATTTTGGAAATATTCAGAATTGCACCAAAACCAACCTGTACAAGGCAAAAAAGCAACACAACGGTTAAGAATGAATAATAAAATCCTATTTTTCTTTTATGTTGCTTAATTCTTTTTTTTGATTTTACGGCAAGGGTCTGTTCCTGCCCGTTTACGGGAGGCGGTGTCGGAATATTAGGGAGATTTACTCCGCTGTCGGATATATTATTTTCCAACTGAAGCTCCTTAGCAGTCTTGCTTTTTCTAAATTATAAATTAAATATTTATAAGGTTCAATTATATGTTAATATTTTTACAATTTAAATTGTGTATTGAATTTTACCTGTGACCAGGAACGGTCGTTATTTATATCATATGTTGTTCCTGCACCGATTTCGAATTTCATGCGGTCATCTTTCAGAGGACTTACAGAAAGGATGATTTCTCCTTTTCGTCTGTTTCTTGTAATGTCTGTTGAAAGAATTTCAGAGAGTGAAAATATATCGTTAAATTTTAGTTCCGGTGCTATATAGAAATTGTCCGTATTCAGACCGTAAGTAGTTAGATTATTTTTTTTGTAAGCGGAATTTATAGCAAATTTTTTCTTTTCATATCTGGTAAAAAGAGTTGTGGAGCGTTCCAGCTGAGCATTATCAATCCCGCTGTTAAAAAGTGTTCCGTAAGAAAAATTGCCGGTTTTTTGTACGGACGCAACAGATTTTGGCTGAATGTTGTATTCTTCGGAATTGAAGAGAGAATAAGTTTTATAATTTTTCATCTCTTTACTGTCAACCAGTCTTTTTGATTCAAATTTTTGAGGAATTCTTAAATTCAAAACAAAGTTGTTGTCGTTATCCGTAAGATAGATAGCTTCCGAGTTATCTTCATATTCGGCATAACCTTTCAGCGGAATTTCTTCGGGGGCTGCGGTGTAGATTATATCTTCTTCAGGTTCATTTTTTTCGGAAGTATTATTTGCTGTTGAATTGTTATCTTCATCGTCAGGCAAATGCCATATGAAAATATGCGGCAGTGTTTCGTTGTCTTTTGCGGAAATGTCTTTTGCCATAGCAAATCCGCAGCAGTTTGATGCCAAAACAATTATAATAAGTGATGTTAGAATTTTCCTCATAATTTAATTGTACACTTTAATTGCAATTACAGTCAAATTATGTTAACAGCTTTTACTTGTCTCCGGTATCAAGATTTTCGAGTGCATATTCGCAGCATTGTTTAACGAGATTGTTTAATGAAATCCCTTGGTTTTGAGCAACAGTTGATAACCTTTCTACTAATTCAAGCGGAAGTCTGAATGTTTTGTTGACCATTTCAGGTTTTTCTATTTTAAACATATTTACCTCTTTATTATTAATTTTAGTAGTTTTAATTTGTATTAAAAACACGTTGTTATTTATGCTATAAAAACATATGTAATTTGAACTTGATTTAATATGTGCAAATTGTTATAATAATTTATACATGCAGAGATCTGGAGGATTTATGAAAAAAGCATTTACACTTGCGGAAGTTTTGATTACACTCGGCATAATCGGAATTGTCGCGGCTATGACTCTCCCGACAGTAATAAACAATATTCAGGATAAACAGTTTCGTACAATGTTTAAAAAACAGTATTCAATAATTAATCAGGCATTATTAATGACTTATGAATCAGGTGATGATATTCCGAATTTGGATCAAAGTAATTGGAAAGATATGATATTTTATGTCTGCAGGATAGCAAAACAGTTAAAATATACCGATTCCGGCTTGAAGTGTGCAGAAATTGAGGCTGCAGGCGAATCTGCCGAATTTGAAAGCCAATATTCAAATTCTAATGTAGTGTGGCATAATGAGGGCGAATGGTATAACAAAAAGGGTGAGCCGCAGTATTTAAATACAGGTTATTTAAGGATGACTTTTATGCTGCCTGACGGTGTTATGATAAATTTCAGTTGTTTTCGTGATGTTTTTGTTGATGTGAACGGCAAGCGAAAGCCAAATACTATAGGGCGGGATATATTTTATTTTCATATACCGCAAGGCAGCTTGTATCCGTCATTTTTCGATAAAACTTCATACAGCAATAATGTAAACGGCTGCAGTGATTCCTATGCTGTCAGTATAACCAGGGAAAATTATAAACAGGACTGCGAAAGCGGTTCAGGCTGGGGGTGCTCGCCTATGTATATCCTGGATTGACGTTCTTAATATATTGAAATCAATTTTTATACATAATATAATAAATACGTTTTATGGAGTCTTCAGATTTAGAAAAAAAATGTATAAAGTTTGTTGATTTTTGTGCAGGAATCGGGGGCGGCAGGCTCGGGATGCTTGAGGCGGGATTATCCAGTGCCGGATTCAGCGAAATTGATATGAAGGCTTCCGATACATACAGGCTTTTTTACGGGGATTCAGAATGTAATTACGGGGATTTGATGGAGATTAATCCGGATAATCTGCCGGATTTTGATGTTTTAATCGCCGGGTTTCCATGTCAGACTTTCAGTATTGTCGGAAAAAGAGAGGGTTTTGAAGACTACCGCGGACAGGTTATTTACGGATTGTGTAAAATTTTGAAAAAGAAAAAAGTGCCTTATTTTATTCTGGAAAATGTTAAAGGTTTGGTTAACCACGATAAGGGCAGAACTTTTAAAAAAATTATTAATGAATTATCAGCTCTGGGATATTGCGTAAAATCAACAGTTCTGGATAGTTCCGATTTCGGAGTTCCGCAGATGAGAGAGAGAGTTTATATTGTCGGATATTTGAAAGATAATTTGAAAGAAGATTTTAATTTTCCTGCGGCTGTTCCTATGAAAAGTTTGAAGAATTATTTAATCGATGAAAGTGATGCTTGTTTGGATGTTAATGATAAAACTTTTCAAAAATATTTGAATAACAAGTATAACAAAGGCAAATTTGATATAAATGAAATACTGAAACAGGATTATCTTGTGCTTGATACCCGACAGAGTGACCTGCGGTTGTATAAAGATAAATGCCCGACACTCAGAACAGGCAGGCATGGTATTTTGTATGTTAAAGACGGAAAACTGAAAAAGCTGTCAGGTTTTGAAGCGTTGCTTTTGCAAGGATTTCCGCTTGAACTTGCAAGAAAAGCAAAAATGGCAAAAATAGCAAATAACAGATTGCTTTCTCAGGCAGGTAATGCTATGACTGTCAATGTAATACAGGCTATTGCAAAAAAATTAATGGAATGCTGCAAATAGGAGAAGTTTAAATGGTTGATTTAGTCAAAAAAGGTTCGGAAACCGCTAAAAACGGTTTTAAAAATGAACATATTGCGGCTGACAAATTTAATCACTGGCAGTTTGACGAAGATGCACGCCATTGGCTGGAGATAATGAATTATAATTTGGATGAAATTGAATCAGTTGAAGCGGATGTTTTACACGGTTATAAAGCAGATATAAATCTAAAGGTTCAAATAAAGTTTAAACAATGTATTGATACGGAAAATATCCAGGTTAAGCTCGTTTCTAATAAAAGCGGGTTTAATCAGGTTGATAAAAGATGGTTGAAAAATTATCATGAATTGTGGAATTTCCCCGCTGATGTATATATGATTTTGCAGTATTTTACAGGTGAACTACCGCCTTATAAGGATGGTACCAGAGACAAGCGAAGAATGTTCTTTTCTGAAATGACTGATTCGGAGAGACAAATAATACTTGACTGGTTCAAGCAGAATAAGACTCTAATCCTTTCTGATATAATACGCGGCCGCGGTCAATTTAGTGCTGAGTGGGTTCTTGTTATACAGAATGTGGATAATCAATCAAGATGGGTTTTAAAAAATATTAATCAGGTATTGCAGCATTATTCGTCATCAGATGTGGTTTTCAGTCCCAGAGGTTCTTTGAATATAGGTCTTGTCGGTATGCAGAGGAAAGGCGGGGACGGCGGCAGAGATACCGCTAAAATGCTCCAGTTTAAACTTGACCCTTCTGAATTGTTTGAAATTGAATAACTGCAGTTTTGTAAACCTTGAAAAACTTTTGTATTCATGGTACTTTTACAATGCTGAAAACGGTAAATTTCAGTAATCAAAAAGAAGAAAGAAGGATATAAAATGTCAGAAGTCAGAGTCAGAATAGCCCCGTCACCGAGCGGAAATTTGCACATCGGTACGGCAAGAACGGCTTTATTTAACTATTTGTTTGCGAAAAAAAATAACGGAAAATTTATTTTAAGAATTGAAGATACAGATGCAGAGCGTACAAGTCAGGCTTATATTGATAATACTTTTGACAGTCTGAAAGCACTCGGGCTTAATTGGGATGAAGGTCCGGATGTAGGCGGACCGTACGGCCCTTACACCCAGTCAGAAAGATTCGATATCTATCCGAAATATGTTCAGGAACTTATTGACAAGGGTTTTGCTTATGAATGCTTCTGCACGCCGGAAGAACTTGAGGCTGAAAAAGAAGAAGCTGCTAAGAATAAAAAACCTTATGTTTATACAAAAAAATGTGTTAATTTAACAGAAGAAGAAAAAGCTAAACTCCGTGCAGAAGGCAGAAAACCTGCAGTAAGGTTTAATATAGAAAAAGCACAAAAAGCTTTTCATGATTCTTCAATTTTGAAATTTGATGACCTTGTAAAAGGCGAATTACATATGGATACATCTTTGCTCGGAGATTTTGTTATTTTCAAATCTAACGGTACTCCGACTTACAACTTTG
>JADIND010000196.1 GCA_017694215.1 Candidatus Scatousia excrementipullorum
GTATATGCGAGTGTAGCTATTTCACATGCTTTTTAAAATTGTTACATTTGTTTACATTTACTTATTAAGTTTAAAAATTTGATTAAAATTTATATTTTTGGTATTATTTTTTTAGTATTTTAGTCAGTTAATTTTAGAGGGAGATATACTTATGAAATTGATGGAAGGTAAAAAAGGGGTTATATTCGGAGTTTCTAATACTCACGGAATTGCCTATGCTATTGCAAAACAACTTTATGAAGCCGGTGCTGATATTGCATTCACTTATGCCGGCGATGCTATGGAAAAAAGAGTAAGACCGCTCGCAGAAGAAATGGGTGCAAAAATTATTATGAACTGTGATGTTACAAAAGAAGATGAAGTTGCCGCAGTTTTCAAAGAATGTGAAAAAGTTTACGGTAAAATTGACTTCGTGGTTCATGCTGTTGCTTTTGCTGCAAAAGAAGATTTACAGGGCAGATTTGTTGATACTTCCCGTGCAGGTTGGGATTTGGCCATGGGTGTAAGTGCTTATTCTTTGATTTCTCTTTGTAAACATGCAGAACCTATTATGAACGAGGGTGGTTCAATTTTTGCTCTTACTTATCTCGGTTCAGAATATGTGGTTGCAAACTACAATATCATGGGTGTTGCTAAGGCTGCTCTTGAATCTTCAATGAGATACCTTGCTGCAGATCTTGGTAAAAAAGGTATAAGAGTTAATTGTATTTCGGCAGGAGCTGTTAAAACTCTTGCTGCTAAAGGTATTTCTGGATTCGATAAAATGCTTAAAGCTGCAGTTGCTAAAGCTCCTCTCGGACGCAATGTCTCACTTGAAGATGTTGGTAAAGCCGGTTTGTATTTAGCATCTGATCTGTCAACGGGTACAACCGGACAAATTCTTTATGTTGATTGCGGATGCCATGCTGTCTATGCATCTTTAGAAGAAATGGAAATTATAGCTAACTCTATTCCTAAAGCATAATTTTGTAAAGAATATTTTAAAAGGCTCTGTTTATACAGGGCCTTTTAGTTTGAAAGTATATTTTTATATGATAAGATTTTACTTATGGAAAATATAACATTTAAGCATTATGCTAAGGAACTTTTGAACATTGCCCTTCCAATTATAATGGGAAACCTCGGATTTATTCTGATTGGTGCCGGAGATGTTTTGATTGCGGGAAGACATTCAACGGATACTCTTGCAGCTATTAGTATTGCAACCGCTATTTCAAATTGTATTATGACATTCGGAATAGGTTTAATCGCAAGTGTTTCGCCGATTCTGTCAAATATAAGGGGAGAGAAAAAATCTGCTAAAAAATATTTTTTCCCGACCATAAGATTTGCAATGATTCTGGCGGTAATTGTTATGTTTCTTGTACTGGCATTTATTCCGCTTATTGATTATATGCATTTTGAGGCAAAACTCGTGCCGTATATAAAGGAATATATGCTGGTTACCGCATTTTCCACTTTCGGGGCTTATTTGCATGCGGCATTGAAAGAATATTTGCAGGCCTTTGAGATTGTATTTTTCCCGAATCTTGTTACTGTATTTTGCGTATTTTTAAATGTTATATTGAATATAATTCTTGTATTCGGGCTGGGACCGATACCGTCTCTCGGTGCTATAGGGCTTGCTATTGCAAGTTTTATTGTCAGATATTTTATGGGCTTTGCATTGTTATTTTATTGTCTTGGCTTGATGAAGTTTAGAGATTATCATGATAAAGGGTATTATAAAAATCTTATGACTGTCGGGCTACCGATTTCTCTTGCCATAATGGTTGAATTTATTGCATTTAACAGTGTCGCAATTTTTATGGGAAGGGTTGCCGGTGTTTATGCTGCAGCACAGAACCTTATATGTACGCTTACAACTATTTCGTTTATGGTTCCGCTTGCAATTTCAAATGCTATTGCAGTTAAGGTAGGTTTTGCAAATGGAGCCAGAAATTTTTCAGAGCTGAAAAATTATTCGGTAATCGGAATGATTATGTCTGTCGGTTTTATGATGTGTAGTGCTGTTGTATTTTGTTCATTCCCGCATTTTTTGGTAAGTCTTTTTACAAATGATTTAAATCTTGTGAAAATCTGTGTTCCGGTATTATTTATAGTGTCTATATTCCAGATTTTTGATGGGCTCCAGGTTGCATTGGCCGGTATTTATAAAGGGATTAAAAAAACTAAAATTGTTTTAATTGCTAATTTTGTAGGTTACTGGCTCATTTCAATTCCATTCGGTTACTGGCTCGCTCTAAAACACGGGTTTTTGCTCAGAGGATTCTGGTTCGGACTGCTCTTTGCCGCTGTAATTCTTTGCTCTTTAATGCTTTTGATGTTATTTCGATATTTTAGGAAACTAAAATTAGAATTTGTTAAATAATTAAAGTTTTTAAGTCAGAATAGCTTTTTTGTCCTGTTTATGTTAAACTTGGCGTATATGGAGGAAATTAGACATGCACACAGAAGAGAGAACATTTGTTGCGATTAAACCGGACGGTGTTAAAAGAGGTTTGGTCGGTGAAATTATAAGCCGTTTTGAAAAAAAAGGCTATAAGCTTATAGGTATGAAAATGCTTCAGGTAACCGAAGAAATTGCGGCAAAACATTATGAAGAACATATTGGCAAACCTTTTTATCCGAATCTTGTAAAATATATTACAAGCGGCCCTATTATTGCAATGGTATTTCAGGGTTACAAAGCTGTACAGGGTATTCGCCACGTTTTGGGCTTAACGGATCCTTGTGAAGCTGATGTAGGTTCTATAAGAGCAGATTATGCACAGTTGAAAGAATACAATACGGTTCATGGCTCTGATAGTATTGAAAGTGCTGAAAGAGAAATCAATATATACTTTAAGCCTGAAGAACTCTGTCCAAATTACAAAAATATGCTGGAACTTGTTACAGAGGATGTTGATGAATAATGCGTGATAATGCTCACGAAAACTTTAAATATGAGCTTATTCATACCTGTAAACAAACAGGTGCAAGAGCAGGCGTTTTTACAACTCCGCATGGAGTTATAAAAACGCCTATATTTATGCCGGTAGGAACTAATTCTGCAGTGAAGACCCTGACATCCGATCAGATTATGGATACGGGGGCTCAAATTATGCTTTCAAATTCATATCACCTGTACCTGCGTGCCGGTACAAAGTTAATCAAGCAGTTTGGAGGAATTCATGGCTGGATGAACTGGCATAAGCCGGTTTTAACTGATTCCGGAGGGTTTCAGGTCTTTTCTCTCGCACATTTGAGAAAAATTACCGAGGATGGTGTTGAATTTAGAGATCCTAAGGATGGTAAAAAACATTTTATATCGCCGGAAGTTTCAATGGAAATTCAGCAGGATATAGGTGCTGATATTATTATGGCATTTGACGAGTGTGCCCCTTATCCTTGTGATTATGAGACTGCAAAGGCTGCAATGGAACGAACTCACAGATGGCTTGAAAGATGCTTTAAAGCAAAAACTAACCCTCGTCAGGCTTTATTTCCTATTGTACAGGGTGCATTTTTTGATGATTTGAGAAAAGAAAGTGCGAGGGTAATTTCTTCCTATGATGCTGTTGGTTATGCAATCGGAGGCGTTAGTGTCGGAGAACCTGCAGATATAAAAAATTATTTTACAAAATTAACCGCCCCGCTGCTGCCTGAAAACAGACCTCGTTATCTGATGGGTGTCGGAACTCCGGAAGATTTACTTGACGGAATTAAGTATGGCGTTGATATGTTTGATTGTGTTCTGCCTACCCGTAATGCCCGTCATGGGTCGTTCTTTACCTGGGATGGAAAGAAAAATATCAAAAATAAACAGTTTTGGGATGATGATAAACCTCTTGTGGAAGGTTGTAACTGTTATGCATGTAAAAATCATTCCAGAGCATATATTCGTCATCTCTGGCGTTGTCAGGAAGCTACTGCCTCAACCTTGCTTTCAATTCATAATATTAAGTTTCTTGTAGATTTTTCTCAAAAATGCCGTCAGGCAATACTGCAGGATAAATTCGGTGATTTTTATAATGAGCATTATCAAAATCTCTTAAAATAACTTTTTAATATCTTGAGAAAAATTATATAAAATGTTACAATAAAATATATAAAACATAATTTTTTGGAGATTGGCGTGAAATTTTTTAAAAGTATATCTGACGGGTTCACGTTGGCTGAAGTTTTAATAACTTTAGGTATAATCGGGGTTGTTGCGGCAATGACATTGCCGACTTTGCAGCAAAAACTTGATGAACGTTCAAATATTTCTGCTTTACAAAAGTTTTATACGGAGTTTGCGAACGCTACAAATTTGCTTATTTATGATTACGGAGAACCGGAGGTATGGGGGTTAAAAGATAATGACCAGGACTCCTCTGAACAAGTATTGAATCTTTATAAACAGCGTCTTAATATGACGAAAATTTGCGGAGAAGGTGATACAACTTGCTTTGCCTTTCCTGTATATACATACGATGGTACCGAGCAAAAAATAACTGAGTCTCAATATGCAAGCTGGGCTTTAAAAAGTTTTGTTTTAAATAATGGAGTAACAGTTTTCTTTGATGTTAATGAAGGTAACTTTTCAGTATTTTTTGATGTCAACGGAAAGAAAAAGCCGGGCCGGCTCGGAAATGATGTTTTTGCATGGGCAGTTAACGGGAAGGGTAAAATCGTCCGATATACAGACTCCTCACTAAATGGCAGCGGTACCGATGAAGATTACAACTATGCCTTTGAAATTATGGAAAACGGCTGGCAAAAGAAATATTAATCAATACTATCTGCCATAAACTTCGCCGAGAAAATCCTGCCAGTAATTTTTTCCGGCCTTTGTGGGGTGGGTATCTGTCAGGGCATAATAAGCACAGGATGTATTTTTAGAAATATCCGATGCCGTATTTGAACAATATTCGGCACCTACGTTATTAAAATTAGAGCAGGAACCATTGCTGCGGTTACAGCGTGAAGGATTGTTCTTATGTTT
>JADIND010000197.1 GCA_017694215.1 Candidatus Scatousia excrementipullorum
GACAGGAATACCGCAGAAAGTTTCTATCAAATATTTACCGACCATTGCAGCATGCAAAGACGTTCCGCAGGCTATTATTTGAATTCTGTTTAATTGGCGAAGAGTTTCTTTTGTTAATTTTACTTCATTTAAAACTATATCTTCATCAGGAGCATGAAGTTTTCCTACCAGAATATTTCTTATAACATCAGGCTGCTCGTGAATTTCTTTTAGCATAAAATGTTTGTAACCCATTTTGCTCAAAGCAACAGGTTCCCACGGAAGAATTTCAATTTTTGGTGCCAGTTCCATTGCCTCAGAATTTATCAAAACCATTTTTTCAGGGGTCAGAGTAACAATTTCATTATCATTCAAATAAACAGCCTTATTTGTATGCTTAATAATTGCCGGGACATCAGATGCTGCATAAAATTCACCTTCACCTATTCCTACAAGCAGCGGAGCATTTCTTTTTGTAGCAACAATGGTATTAGGGCAGTCATTATGCATTACACAAAGTGCATAAGCCCCCTCAAGTTCTTTTGCGGCAAGTCTTACTGCTTCCGTCAAATTTTTAGTTTGAGCATATTTTCTTGCAACAAGATGTGCTGCGACTTCAGTATCTGTCTGTGAGCGGAAATGACAGCCTTCTGCTGTTAATTTTTCACGTAATTCTTTATAATTTTCGATAATACCGTTATGAACGATTGCCAGATTACCGCAATTACAAGTATGCGGGTGGGCATTTAAAACAGTCGGAGCACCGTGAGTTGCCCAGCGGATATGCCCGATACCGCATGTAGCATTTTTAAACTCTGAAGTATGCCCTGCAAGAACTTTGCATAAATTTTCAAGTTTACCCTCGGCTTTGTAAACTTTAACTTCTTCGTCACACTTAACAGCAATACCGGAAGAATCATACCCTCTGTATTCTAGCTGCCTTAAACCGTCAATTAATATATCGACGGCATTTTTATTACCTGTATATCCAACAATTCCACACATATCTTATCTTCTCTCCAATATAAAAATTCAGACTATACATATATTATAGCATTAGAATTTTTAAAATTATTAATCCTTATAAAAGTTTTACAATCGATTATCAATCTATAGAACCTGACCTGAACACTAAAATCAGAACAAATTTTGCTGCTCTGTAGAATTTCTATACCCAAGATGCCTGTATGCTGCAGGAGTAGCTTTTCTGCCCCGTGGGGTTCTCTGCAGCAAACCGGCTTGCAATAAAAACGGCTCGCAAACATCTTCAAGAGTTCTGGAATCTTCACCGAGAGCAGCGGCAAGAGTTTCAATCCCGACAGGCCCACCGTCATATTTTTCTATAATTGCAGTCAAAAGGCCCCTGTCAGTACTATCAAGCCCGTATTCATCGATACTTAATACATCAAGAGCCAGATTTGCAATTTTTTCATTAATGGTACCGTCAAATTTGACCAGAGCATAATCACTAACTCTTTTTATAAGCCTGTTTGCAATACGCGGAGTTCCCCTTGAGCGTCGAGCTATAGCTCGTGCACCATCATCAGTTATTTCAACCTCCAGAATACCTGCGGTTCTTTTTATTACCTGAGAAAGCTCCTCTTCCGTATAAAATTCAAGCCTGTGAATTATCCCGAACCTGTCACGCAGAGGCCCTGAAAGTTCTCCGGCTTTTGTTGTTGCACCAATTAAGGTAAATTTCGGCAAAGGAATTCTTAAAGTTTTGACGGTCTGGCTTTTACCGGTTGTCATATCAAGATAAAAATCTTCCATTGCAGGATATAAAATTTCTTCCGCAACCTTATTTAATCGGTGGATTTCATCTATAAATAAAATTTCTCCGCCTTTTAATGACATAAGTATGCCGATTATATCCCTCGGACGCTCAAGTGCTGGTGCAGAAGTTATTTTTATTTCAACGCCCATCTGCTCTGCAATAACACCTGCAAGTGTAGTTTTTCCAAGTCCCGGCGGTCCGTAAAATAATAAATGATCAAGAGGTTTTTCTCTTTTTTTTGCAGCTTCTATAGTAATTTTTAAAGCCTCTTTCAATGCTGACTGCCCGATATAAGTATCAAAACTTTTCGGTCTGATAGAGTTTTCAAAATTTCTGTCATATTCTGCCGCTTCAGGCTTTATAACAGGATTCTTTGCATTTATGTCAACTTTTTTATAATCGTTATCGTCTGCAATTATACTCATTGTCTTTCCTTAGATTTCATGATAGCATAAAATCAAGGTTAAGGAAAAATTATTAAGAATTAATAGGGAGAGAAAATGAAAGTATCTGAACGTTTAGAAAAAATTCCTCCGTATCTTTTTGCGGAGATTGACAGAAAAATTGCAGAAGCCAAGGCTAAAGGCTTTGATATTATAAGTCTTGGTATAGGCGACCCTGATAAACCGACCTTGCAGCCAGTTGTTGATTCGATGCATAAAGCTATCGATAACCCTAAAAATCATGATTATCCGCCTTATAACGGTACCGAACAGTTCAGAAAAGCTGCATGCGACTGGATGAAAAGACGTTTCGGGGTAGAACTTGATGCTGATAAAGAAATGTTATGCAATATAGGTTCTAAAGAAGCTATTGCACACGTATTCTTTGCATTTGTTGACAAAGGCGACTACACACTTGTTCCTGATCCCGGATACCCTGTTTACCATAATGCAACGATATTTGCAGGAGGAACACCTTATCAGATGCCGCTGTTGGAAGAAAACGGCTATCTTCCAGATTTTGACAAAATTCCTGAAGATATTGCAAAAAAATCCAAAATTATGTTTTTAAATTACCCGAATAACCCGACAGGTGCAGTTGCTGATTTGGAATTTTTCAAAAAAGCAGTTGATTTCTGTAAAAAATATGACATACTTCTCTGTCAGGATATGGCATATTCTGAAATGACTTATGACGGATATAAAGCACCTTCCGTACTTCAGGTTGAAGGTGCTAAAGATGTTGCTATTGAGTTTTATTCACATTCAAAATCCTACAATATGACCGGATGGCGTGTCGGATTTGTTTGCGGGAACGCAGATGCTGTTAAAGCTCTCGGAACTATCAAAAATAATATTGACAGCGGAACATTTAAGGCTATTCAGGAAGCGGCAACAGCTGCTTTCACAATAGATAACAAATACATTGAAGACTTGAACAACATGTATCAGCAAAGAAGAGATGCCGCAGAAGAAGGGCTCCGCGAACTCGGCTGGAATATAAAACCGTCTAAGGCAACATTTTATCTGTGGCTGCCTGTTACAAGAGGAATGTCTTCAGAAGAATTTGTAACTGCAATGCTTGAAAAAGCCCATGTTGTAGTTCCGCCCGGAAACGGTTACGGCCAATACGGCGAAGGCTATTTCCGTATTGCTCTTACAAAAGACGTTGATACAATCAAGGAATGTATCCGACGTATGAAAGAAGCGGGTATTCATTACTGATAAAAAAGGCGGTTTTAGCCGCCTTTTTTAAATAAGTTGCTTAATTATTATTAACGAAATTGTTTATTTAACTTTAATATGATATAATTTTTATATGGAATGTCCAAAATGCGGGTTAGAAATAGATGAGAGAACGATTGTCTGTCCGAACTGTAAAAAAGTTCTGAAGGTTGTTTGTCCAGTCTGTAAAACCATAAATAAAACCAATACCTGTAAAAATTGCGGATATGTAATTATCGGTAAGTGTAATAAATGCGGAAAAATTAACCTTACCGGCGACAAGAAGTGTAAAAAATGCGGCTTTGATCTTGAACAGAGTGTCATTTTAAATGAAGCCAATACAGACAAATTTGTCTGCGTAACTCTTGAATTTCCGAATATGAACGAGATGAAAGTCGTTCTTGGTTCTGCAAAACTGCTGAACAAATTCAGACAAAATATTGATAAAATCATTCATGATACGGCAAAAGAATTCGGTGTCAGACGCCAGATTGTCGGGAATAAATATGTCATTAGATTTGATAAGGATTATACATTTAATACATCTGCAAACACAGCAATCAGTACTATTATAAAGATGCTGACCGAAATAACAAAAGTCAACTACAGGCTCACAAATAAAGCAAATACAACCACCCGCTGCAATGTATTTATGTTCCAGCGAACCATTAAAGATAACCCGTATAATATTGATTCCGGATTCAATATCAACATGGTTGCATATTCCGATGATATCAAAAAGCAAATGTTGAATACTTTTCAGGTTATTGCGGATGAAGAAACCGTTGCAGCACTTTCTAAAGAAGGTTATTACTGTTCCCCGTTGAGTTCAACCATGCTCGGCGGAAAAATGGTGATGTTCTCACAGGTTGATATTTCAAAAGATATTGTCATTAATTATGATGAACTCATTGATAAAGAAGAAGAAGCTCAAATTCCAAACTTTGTCCAAAATATGCTGATTGAACAGGACAAACTCGACGGAGAAGCCTTGAGCAAAATGGAACGGCCTTACGATCCTGATGCGATTTATGATATTGAAACAATTCATTTCAATGAAATTAAATGCGACTTCATAAGAACTCAAAATATTGATGTTTTCTATCATCTGGTAAATAAATTTCAAGCTGTTCCGAAAGGCATTACAGCTCTAAAAACCGACCCGCTTTATGTTCCTTATTCTCTAAAGGTTTTAACTTCCATTGCAGATTTGGGTATTTATAAAAATATTATTACAGTAACCTGTTATGACGAGATGAAATATTCTCCGTATTCTTTCTTCAGGGATCTTGTTGCGGCTATCTTTGAATATACCGTTTCCCAGCAATTATTCTCGGAAAATGATTTTTCAATGTTCCGCTCTATAGATAATAACGGACTTATAAAAGATTTAGTCACCCTGAAAGAACGAAATATTGAAAATCCTCAGGATACAAGACTCACGTATTTTGATATATTCTTGACACTGCTGCAGGCAATCCCGAATACTTTAATATTTATTGAGAATTTTGATTATATAGATTCAAGTTCTTATGATGTGTTAAAATATCTGTTCGGTGCATTCGAAAAGCTGGACATAAGCTATTTAATCCAGTATTCAAAGGACTTTTCGCTGCACAAGGATATGCACTTCCTTTTAAGCAAACCTTATTACACGGAAATAACCCTCAAACCGACCCCGTTTGAAAAAATGATTGAGGAAAACAAGGATTATTACCGCAATATAATGGAGACGTTCTATTTTCAGCGTATTGCAAAATACTCATACGGAAGTATTCTTTTCCTTGATATCGCATTGCAATACCTTATTGAAGCCGGCGTTTTTGAAGCAACGGACGATACAATTAATCTGATTAATCCGAAAACAATTATCATTCCGTCCAGCCTGAATAAGCTAATAAAACGGCGATTAAATCTGCTGCAGGATTATCCTGATGCTATAAAATTTCTCACGGAAGTAGTTCTTCTCGGACCGAGAATTGACCAGAAAACAATCAAAAGCATAGGCGGAAAAGACATTGATGACATTATTGAAAAGCTTTCCGATATGGGGTATATCTATTTCTATAATAACTGCATGTATTTCCCGAATTACAACCTGTTAAGAACCAATCTGCTTGAAACATTAAATAAAGACCAGTTAAAATCCGTATCGGATGAGTTATTTGAAAAAGTTTTTGCTAACAGCATGCCTGCACCGGAAAAAGCTTATCTGTACGGTCTTATGGATGATCACAGGTCAGAATTTCTTGAATGGGAAAAACTTGCAAAAATTAACCTGTCATTAGGCGATTTTAATGCATATTTGAATTGTGCAAACAAAATCCTTGAATTACTTGAGTTAAATCAAGACGAAGAAGCCCAGGAAGATATTGACAAATACAAAATGGAATTATACGAAAATATTGCAACAAATCTGTTTGAATATAATCCTGAAAAAACAGAACGTCTTGCTCAGGCAACCCTTGCAAATCTGGAAAAAACTACAGATTACGAAAAAATTATTACACTATGTAATAAAATGATTCAGGGCTATCTGTTCATGGGCAATTATATGCATGCATTGGAATTAACACATAAAGTTCTCGGACTTTTGCCTAACTCTTCAATAGACCCGACTACAACAAACTTTAACCAGTATTTCTTCCTGATGAGCGTTGTACATGTTGAAATTTTGTTTAATATAGGAGCTTGGGAAGATTGCCTTGATATTGGTTATAGCGTACTAAATGTAGTTAACCAGAATACATTAAATGTACTCAAGCCTGATTACATGACCGCAGAACAGTTTGAATCCGTGATTATGGACACAATCGGATATGTTGCCATGGCAAATATTCTGCAACTAAAAGGTAATGTACATGAATTTTTGAATATAGTAAGAACTGATCTCATAAATGTGCCGCACTCATATGATATATTTATAGCACTGCAGGACTTGATATTCGGAAGAGTGCCGCAGTATGACAAATCTCTTGTTTCGTCAAAAGACAAATTCTCAGGCGTTGTATTTCATATTATAGAAGCATTTGTAAGATGCAGGCATGACTATAATGTATTTGCGGAAGAAATATATGAAGCAAAAGTCCTTGCAAAATACAACGGGTTATATCAGCTTGAACTATTTACGGATTTAATGATTGCTTATTCATACATCAAACTGAATTCACTTGAAAAAGCATCCCTGATTATCTATAAAATCATCAAAACCGCAAACGAAAACGGCATGAACAATATATTGTATCTGGCATGGTATATAATGAGTGAACTTAACCTTGCACAGGGCAGATATATAGTAACCTACGGAATTGTAAACAACTCTCTGATACAACTTGAAAAAACTGAAAATGCAAATGAATATCTGCTACTGCTGTTTAAATACAATATGTATAAGGTATTACGCTTTAAAGGGCAGGAAGAAAATGCAGAAATTTGTCTGGCACAGGCTGGTTACATTGCTCAAAAATATAATATTATGTTTGAATTTGACACTGACCCGAACCATTTCATTGCCCTTGTTGACCCAGATGAGGAAATAATTCCTCAAGATGCCAACAAATACGAAAATGCAGATATAAATGAGGTATTAAACCCCGAAAGTGAGGAATAATGAAAATATTATTTGCAGCCGCAGAAGTAGCACCTTTTTCCAAAGCCGGAGGATTGGCTGATGTGGTAGGAAGCCTTCCGAAAGAGCTTGAGAAACAGGCTGAAATTGCAATATTTACCCCGTTACACGGATGTATAGACGTCGACAAATACGGGATAAAAGAACTTGAAAATTCTTCCCTGTGGCTTACTTTCGGAAATCAAGGGCACAGATTCAGACTTTTTATGTGCAAACTTCCAGGCACAGATATAAATGTATTTTTTGTACATAATGACTGGTATTTTACATGCTTTAAAGAAGTTTACCCGAAATGGCTTGATACAAGATACGAACATGAACGCTACATAGCATTCTCGCTTGCAGTCATGGAATATGCAAAACTTCTGAATTTCAGAGCAGATGTAATCCATGCCAATGACTGGCATACCGCAATGATTCCTGTATATTTAAAAAGCAATTACAGATACGATGAATACTGGCAGAATACCAAAACAGTCTTTGAAATTCATAATCTTGCATATCAGGGCGTATGGTTTGAAGATGTTCTCGACTTCGCAAATATGAGAAAAGATATTGTTTACAATGAATGGGGTGTGGAACATTACGGCAAAGTAAACTGGATGAAAGGTGCGATAAATTACTCTGATGCCATTATTGCTGTATCTCCTACTTATGCCAGAGAAATTCTTACAGGTGAATACGGGGAAGGCATGGACTACACTCTTAGAGGAGCCACTTATAAACTGCACGGAATCTTAAACGGAATAGATTATGATGTGTTTAACCCTAAAAAAGATAAAACTATTGTCAAAAATTACGATATTAAAAACATTAACAACAAAGATGAAAACAAAAAGAAAATATGTGAAGAATTCGGACTTGAATACAATCCGGAAAGACCGCTTTTTGCCTGCATTTCACGACTTGTGCCTCAAAAAGGCTTTGACTTAATCAGACAGGCAGAAAACGATTTAAAAAACACACCGGCAGACTTTGTATTTCTGGGTAGCGGAAATCATGATTACGAAAATCTTTTAATATGGCTTTCAAACAATTCGTCAAACATCAGAGCATACATAGGCTACAGAGCGGACTTAGCCAATCAAATTTATGCGGGAAGCGACTTTTACCTCATGCCTTCAAAATTTGAACCGTGCGGCTTGAGTCAGCTTATTGCAATGAGATACGGTTCTCTGCCTGTAGTGCGAGCAACCGGAGGACTGGAAGATACGGTTGTCGGTTATCCGCTTGCTGATTCAACCGGATTTAAGTTCTGGGGCTACGACGGCGGAAGCATGATGTCCGCAATAAACTGTGCTCTGAATGTTTACAAAGACAAATATACCTTCAATGCAATGAGAAAATCTGCTATGGAATCGGATTTCTCGTGGAAAAAAAGTTCTAACGAATATATGAATTTATATAAAGAATTAACGAATAAATAAGCAAAAAAAAGTTGCCAAAGAGTATTCGGCAACATTAAATAAACACGAGGATATTAAGAGAGAGAGTATAAAGTACGTTTATGTTTAATGCTATTAACTTCTTTTATTATCTTTTCCCAACTGCAATGTTTTAAATTTCCCTTACATTTATATAAAGGATATTTTTAAAGAAAAATTGACTGAAACAGATAAAATGTTAAGAAATTTTAATAATTAAAGCCCAATCTACTATATATGTATGATTTCTAAAAAAATCTTGTCATAATTAAAATATAATGGTATAATTTTTATATAAAATAAGCAAAGAGAGATAAAAAGATAGGATAGTTATGGATTTCGATATTGAAGATTTTTTAAGAAAAGCGGTATCTATTGCAGCATCAGACGTTCACCTTGCAGTAGGCGAACACCCTACAGTGCGTAAAGATGGTAAAATTATGAAAATTAATATGCCTGTCTTAACTGATGATGATATAGACCATGCTTATGAAATTCTCTTACCGAGAAATGCTAAAGATAACCTTGAAAACGTTTACGACTTGGATTTTGCATATGAAATTCCAGGATTTTCCCGTTTCAGGGTTAATTTAAGCCGTCAATTAGGGAAAAATAAGCTTGTTATACGTTTAATTCCGTATTATGTACGAAAAATTGCAGAATTAAACCTTCCGCAAAGTATTGAGCAATTTGCAAAATTGAATCATGGTCTTGTTCTTATTACAGGTCCTACAGGTTCCGGAAAATCTACAACTATTGCCTCAATTATAGATTATATTAATACGAATTATCCAAAACATATTATTACTATTGAAGACCCTATTGAATTTATCTTCAATAACAAAAAAAGTATTGTTTCACAGCGTCAAATTCTTGTTGATACTGCGTCATTCCCTGATGGTGTAAAATATGCATTAAGACAGGATCCGGATGTTATATTTATCGGTGAAATCCGTGACAGAGAAACTATTTCATCAGCATTAAAAGCTGCAGAAACCGGTCACCTTGTATTTGCCACAATTCACACCAATGACGCTGTTCAGACTGTTGACAGAATTATCAATATGTATGAACCTTCTGACAGAGATTTTGTACGCCACCAGTTAGCACAAATTTTACGCGGTACGGTTTCTCAAAGGCTAGTACCTCTTAAAGACGGCTCAGGAAGACGTCCAGCTTGTGAAGTTCTGGTTATTACTTCTACTGTTAAAGACTTTATTGAAAAAGACGAACTTGACAGCATTTATGATTTGGTTAAAAAAGGTTCGTTTAACAGCATGATTACAATGAATATGTCATTGTTTAACCTGTGTGCAAATGATTACATCACTGAAGAAGTTGCAATGCAATTCTCTGATGACAGAACCGAATTACAGCAGATGCTGAAAGGTGTATATCAGGGTACTAACGGTTAATAGCCATGGAAACCTTTGTTACTGACGCAATTAATTTAAAATCATACAATCTTAGCGAATCAGATAAGATTATGGTTATGTATTCGCGTGACAAAGGTTTAATACGCGGAGTTGCCAAAGGTGTTAAAAAGCCGAAAAGTAAGCTCGGTGCAAGAATGGATTTACTTGTAGCCAATAAATTAATGCTTCATAAAGGTAAAAATCTTGATACAATTTCTCAGGCCGAGGCTTTAAATACATTTAATGCAACAAGAAGAAATATGGATAAAATATTTTATTCAATGTATGTATCTGAAGTTGTAAACAATTTCGGAGTTGAAGATGATCCGTGTTCTGCAGTTATATTTGACTTATTATATGAAGCATTAAATACGATATCAATAGCAGAAGATAAAATACAGATACTTAACGCAGTATTAAAATTCCAGCTTAAAATGATGAGAATATCCGGATTTTCACTGGAACTGGAAAAATGCCTCTGCTGCGGCAAACCAGTTGAAAATAAAAACATGTATTTTTCTTCACGACTCGGCGGAATAGTATGCTTAGAATGCAACTCCCACTACGGCTTAACTGATATTATGCATTATAAGTTAAGAGATTTTCTCTCTGCACTTGCGAATACCGAATTTGATGACGAATCGGAATACGAGAAAAAAGCAACCGAAAAGATATGTCTTGTCAGTTTTGAACTTTTAAAATCGTATATTAATGCACATTGTACAAAAAAATTTCATTCTACAGAAATTTTACAAGAAGTAGTCTAGGGTAGATTTTTAAAATAATCTTTTTCAGTTAATGCTCTATACGTACATCCCATACCATTGTTACGTTCTGTACTGTTATAGTCGCAATCAAAAGCATTCCAGCCTGAACCCGGTCTGAGTGGAGATTCCGGAGAACCTATCGGAATAACTTTTTGTTTATCAATAAAAAATGAAAACAAATCATGCCCCCATGCATTAGGCCCTTTGCCATAACCGTTGACATCAACTGAAATAACGATACCAAGACTTCTATTTGATGAGTTATTAATCATTAAAAACATACCGTCAGTTAAAATTGCCTGCCCTTCATCAAACCATTCCAAAGTAACATTTTGTTTCTTGTTATAAGTTTTATATTTTGACACTTTATCAAAAATCGGACCGTCCTCAGAGGTTATATCGCACTCAGACAGTCTTTCTGACCGCACGCACCAAATTGTTTTACATATTTTTTGAAAACCGGAGCAAAAGTATTATTAGGATAGTTATCCCATGTAATATCAAGCCCTTCTTCATAGCTCATACGCTGGATAGCTTGTTGAATTATCGAATAAGCTTTTTGCAGGCCAACATAAAGTTCTTTATGCTGCGTCGAATTAAGCAGAGCAGGCAGTGTCATTGCTGCAACCACACCAATAATCCCCAGCGTAATTAAAACTTCAGCTAATGTAAAAGCAACTTTTGTGTTCACAAAATCTCCTTAGTTCACAATATTAATACCAACTTTGTTAATTATTATATTTTATGTTGGTACTAATTTCAAGGTATTAAAATAAAGGTATCAATATAATGAACATAAATGAAAAGATTTCTGCAAGGATAAAAGAACTTAGAGCCGAAAGACACTTAACAGCCGAAAAACTTGCCTGGTATTCAGAACTTTCAAAAAGCTGTGTTACATACGCAGAAAAAGCCCAGCGTGATATTAGAATCTCAACAATAGAAGCAATATGTAAGGGGTTAAATATAACTATTGCTGAATTTTTTTCAACGTTTAATGAAAAATGTTAAAAAAATAGTGTTTCAACTGAAACATCGCTGAAACACTATTTAATATTAAACATATTAGGTACTTATTCAACAACTTTAAATTTATACTCAGGATGTTCTGCCAGAGATTTTTCAATCTCTTCAAAAGTCTTAAGCCCCTGCGTTGCTCCAAATTCCGAAACAACGCCGGCAGAGTTAACAGAAGCATACATAAGAGCTTTACCTATATCAGCTTTTGTTCTGCCAAGAGCTGCACAGAATGTTGAAGCAAATGCATCACCGGCACCTAGAGTTGAAACAACAGGCCCGTCAAAAATCGGACAGAGATAAAACTTCTTACCGTCATAAGCATAGGCACCATGCCCGCCATCAGTTATTACAATAACCTGATAATCTCTGACCTTTAATTTTTTGAACATTGCCTTAATATCAGGATGAATAAGTTCATCTGAGAATTTTTCATCTCTTGTGTCTGGTCGTACTTGAATTTGAGTAGCAAGAGAAGCTTCCTCTTTATTCATAACAACTATATTTGCATTTTCAAGAATCTTTTTCAGATAATTAAATCCTTTTTTAATGCTTGAAGAACCTGCATTAAAGCAGACATAAACATTATTCTCGTGAGCAAAAGTCGCTATATCATCAAGCACTTTTGTACTGTCACCATTCATAGGGGCAATATATAAAAGTTTTGAATTTTTTATAGCTTCAAAATTAATATCTTCTTTTGTAATCATTGCATTTGCACCACGGTGTGCAAGAACAGTTCTGTCTCCCTGAAAACTTACCAGAATTATAGAAAAACCCGTACTAATTTTTGGATCCTGAATAATATTTGACAAATCGACATTTTTATCTTTAAAAGACTCAAGAACACCGTCAGAATAAATATCATCACCAATTTTAAAAATTGCACTTGTTTTTAATCCTAAATTTGCAAAGTTCATGGCAGTATTAACACCGCCGCCACCGACATTTGAAGCAAAATCGGTAATTTCAACTTTCGCACCGTAAGGATAGCTCATAAATTCAGATTTTTTATTCTTTGTATAAACAGAAACGATGTTTGCATCGTCGCTTTCGACGAAAACATCCATTGTCGCACTTCCTATAGTTATTACGTCACACATAAAAATCTCTCCATATAATCTTATTATCCAGTAATTTTATCGTAGCATAAAAAAAGTTATGTAACATTATATTAAAAACATAGCAAAAAAATATCTTGATTAACTTAAAATAAGTACGTAAATATACATTTTGAAAGGACTTAGCCAGATGAAAATTCAAAAAATCGAATTTACCCCGCATTTACAAATGATTAACCGGAAAAAAGAAGAAAACCGCTCTGTTGCCCAAAGCAATAACCTTAAATATAATACATTTGCTTACAAAGATTTTAATATAAATTTCACCGCAAGACTTTTCAGAACTCCGGAAAACTTCTATGCACAACCATTCAATCAAAACGGTATGCCTCAAACAATGAAAGAATACCTCTACGATGACTTTGATGACCGTCAGAAAATGCCTCCTGCACAAATGTTAAAACTCGTCTTTGACGATATTAATGAAACCAAATCGCTTGAACAGGTAAAACAAATTTTCCCTGAAGAACCTCTTTTTGCAAAATTAACAGATAAACCAAACAGAAATTCCAGAACAGGAATTCTCGCGGAAATAGAATTGATGAAAGATGAAAACAAACCATTGTTTAAAGACGGTACAAATCATCTCGGAATGTATATTTTAAAGAAAATTTATCAGGAAGGAAAAACCCTAAAAGAAATAAATACCGATTTTGAAAAAGATATAACTTCCGACTATAAAGGTCTGAGCCCAATACAATACGAAACGCTTTCAGCCTACGGGATTAAATATCCGAACAATTCATTCTGGAAATCACTCACAGCAACAAGAGAAGAATTTCCGTATGA
>JADIND010000198.1 GCA_017694215.1 Candidatus Scatousia excrementipullorum
GTCGTTTTTGTGTAGAAGAGATGGCATCATCCGTGAAATTTTTCATGGATTCAAGCATTTTTTCGAAAGTTTTCTGTAGCGGCTTTTCTCGTCCTGGAGCCGATAGGCTTGCTGTCATTTCGTTTACGGAAGGAGAGAGATTTTGTTTTCTCAAAAGCATAAATTCGTCGGTTAAGTTTTGAGTCAAATCTTCCGCAGAACCGGCAACTTCTTTACCTATTAACTTTCTGAAGAATCCTTTGGACTTTGCATTTTCTATTTCAATAGTTTTTGCGGTGAAGTCTTCTGCCAGTCGTTTAATTTCGTTATCAGAAATTGTATTTTTAATTGTTCCGTCCGGCAGAATTTCCTGAGTTGAAGTCTGGATGACGTTTTCAAAAATTTTGTTGTAGAATAATTTTTTAGTTTGTGCAGTATTATTAATAATACTGCTGTTGTTTTGTGCGAAGTCTTCAAAATGTTTGCCGAGGCCTCTAATCATATCAATAGATACGTCGTTAGCTGAGCCGGAGTGTTTTTTTATGAAATGCAGCATAATTGCAGGGATAATAAATGCACTCGGACCGCTTAATATTTCACGAATACCTTCTTTTCTGGCAAATTCCCAGTTATAAGGACCATGCTTTTTACCGTTTTCGTCAACTTCTCTTCCGCGGTTTAATCCTTCTTTAATACGCGGATATACCATTCCAATACCGTCTTGTGCAATAAAAGACGCACAAAAACCTCCTCTGTCAATAGCATCCATTAATGCAACTATCGGGTTAAATGTACCGCTGAATGACGGATTGTAATGTTGTCCGTGATTTAAATTATTATTTTGACGTCGATTATTTTTGGGTTCTGCTGACGTAATGTTGATTGCTTTTACTACCATATCCCTACTTTTTGTTTTTATTCATAACTATCTACACATATTTAATATAAAACCGTAAAGTTTTATTTATTGCCTTTTTCGGGGCGTATTTTAAGTTTTTTTTACAAAAACTAAACTTAATATTAAGTGTAATTATTATACTTATTCTGTGAAATTTTTTCAAGTTTTTTACTACAAATATAATAATATGTTTACAAAATTGCAATAAACTTTATTTTTAAATAAATATTTGTATATTTTAAATAATGTATTTGTGGTTTAATTAAATCATATGGAAGTAAAAGTTATAGGGGCAGGGCTTGCAGGAAGTGAGGCAGCCTTACAGCTTTCAAAAAGAGGAATAAAAGTCGAATTATACGAGATGCGTCCTGTTAAGACTACAGGTGCACATAAGACGGATAAGTTTGCGGAATTTGTTTGTTCAAACAGTCTTGGTGCATCCGATTGCACCAATGCGTCAGGACTTTTGAAAAAGGAAATGGAGCTTCTGGGCGGGGAGTTGATTCAAATTGCAAGAAAGTGTTCCGTTCCGGCAGGAAATGCTCTTGCAATCGACAGAGAGTTGTTTTCGCAAACCGTTACTGAAAGGATTGTAGAAGACCCGAATATAGAAGTTATAAGAGAGGAAGTTGAGGAAATTCCCGAGGGGAATGTTATTATTGCATCTGGGCCGCTTACATCTGACAAACTCTCTGATTCAATAAAGGAATTTACACAAAGCGAGCATCTGCATTTCTTTGACGCAATAGCTCCTATTGTGGAAAAAGACAGTATTGATTTTGACAAAGCTTTCTGGGCAAGCCGTTATGATAAGGGGGAAGCCTCTTATATAAATTGTCCGATGAATAAAGAAGAGTATGAAAAGTTTTATAATATATTAATTAATGCTCCAAAAATTGAATTAAAAGAGTTTGAGAAGAATGCTAAATTTTTTGAAAGCTGTCTTCCTATAGAAGTTTTAGCCTCCCGAGGAGTTGATACTCTGCGTTTTGGCCCGATGAAACCTGTCGGGCTTGTTGACAAACGTACCGGTGTCGAAAATTATGCTGTAGTGCAACTAAGACAGGATAATTCTGCCAAAACACTATTTAATCTTGTCGGATTTCAGACAAATCTTAAATGGGGGGCTCAAAAAGAACTTCTGCAATCTATTCCGGGACTGGAAAATGTTAATATAGTAAGATACGGTGTTATGCACAGAAATACATTTATTAATTCCCCGAAGCTCATGAATCCTTCCTTGCAGACAAAGAAAAGGGAAAATCTGTTCTTTGCCGGTCAGCTTACAGGTACTGAAGGTTACACTGAATCAATAGCCTCCGGCATGCTCGCCGGTATTAATATGGCTAATTATCTTTCAGGAAAAGAATTGTTAATCCTCCCTAAAGAAACAATGCTGGGAGCATTGACTCAATATATTACGGATGAAAACCATGACAAATTTCAACCGATTAATTCAAACTGGGGAATCGTAACTCCGGTTGAAATGCCTAAAAAAGAACGCAAAAACAAAAAGTTGAAAGCAGAATATATTGTTAAACGTTCAATAGAATATTTAAGCAGTGTGGTCTAGTTTTTTATTTTCTGCTGCATTCTGCTTTTTAGATTTGTCTTCAAGCCCCAAAAATCTTAAAGCCGGGTGAATAAAAGCATGGCTTACCTGCGGAGCAAGAATTGCCAGTCCGAGAACGGAGCCGACTATATTGCTTAGTTCTACTGCACCTTTTACATAATCAAATTTGTCAGGTTCTTTCTTTTCCAGTTCGGCAAGTAATGTATCATCATATTTTTCTTTAACAAGTTTGCCTTCTGAAAGAATTTCTTTATTAAGCGTACTCATACGGTTTTTTACGGAAGGATTTTCTGCAAGTTTTCTGTAGTGCATATATTCTTTAACGTCTTTAAAATGTTCAAAACCTTTTGTATCTTTGAAAATCACGTTTTTTGCAAGCTTAAATCCGCCTTTTTTGAATATCGGAACAATTAATGCCATATAAACTGCAAGGCATGTTGCCTGATATAGAAATTCTTTTGCTGCCGCATACTGCTTTGTGTCTGCGTCAATATCTTTATCTATAAGAATAAAGCCCGGTCTGCCTATTGATTTAAGCGTAGTTTCAACCGCAACTGACTGGGTTGTGTTTTGTGCTATGTTTGCTAATTGTGAACTTGTTATAAGACTGCTTATTCCGTTTATCATCACAGACCTCCTACTCTAAGTCCGCTCTGCGGTCTGTTTTGAAATGCATGCATAGATGTATACGGGCTGGTTAATTTTGTTAGCCGGTTATTTGCCGGTGTAATTACAGTAAGTTGCGGATTTTCTGCAGGTTTAGGTGCATGTTTCTGGTCAGGAGCTTTTAGACCTATTGCATCCATCATAGGTTTTATTACTGCGGAACAAACTCCCGGAATTACAAATAATGCCGCTGCACATACTCCAATAAACATCATGTTTTTTTCGGCTCTTTTTGCAAGTCCTTTATCTGAAAACATTCTCTTAGCCATTTTTCCTGCAAGTTCTCCGCATGCCCAGTATGCCGGAATCGCAATGGCTTCGGTTAAACCCTCTCTAAGGGCGGTATATTTCTTTGTTTCCGGAGATTCAGTTGTATCCATCATTGTAAATAAAGGACGACAAATCCCTTTCACTGCGGCAATCGCCATGACTACGTATGTCGGTTTATTGTTTTCACCAAGTTTTTTGCATGTTCTTTGTATAAATTCATTAAAAGCCATGATATTTTCCCGATTTACTCAAAAACCGTAAATCTATTTTTTTGCTAGTGTTTCTTACATATGTTATAATATATTAAAAATTTTTTTTTGAAAATGAACTTTTTGTATTTTAAATCGTTGTATTAGTATAGAGGTTAAAATATGAAAGAAAAATGTTCAAAATACGAAGCATTATTTACATTTCTAAATGAAGATGAATTCAAAAAGCATCTTGATGAGTGTGAAGACTGCAGAAAAGAGCAGGTAAAAATGGACAGGGTTTCTGAATTAATTCGGGAGGTAAAATCCGAATATATTGAAAGAAGAAAGAACTTTGCCCGATTAAAGATTGCCTGTGCCGCATTTGCGGTTTTGTTAAGCGGGACCGTCCTTGGTGTAATAAACTTTAATACTGATATATCCGATACAATCAGGTACGGTCAGACGTTGAGTGTAGAAGATTATGGTTTTCCCGTTGATTCTTACGGGTTAATTATGGTGGATTAATGGATTTTAAAGAAATCATCAAGACAAATAAAGAAAATGTAAAAAATATAATCAGAATGATAACCAAAGAAGAGAATGAAGATTTGGAACAGGAAGTCTATCTCAAAGTTTGGAAAAATTCTGAAAAGTATAAAGAAAAAGGCAGTTTTAAAGGCTGGATAACGACAATCGCAAAAAATGTTTCAAAAGATTATCTGAAATCGGCTGTGAACAGGCATGAGAGTCTGCTTGTGAGTGAAGAAGACAAGACTTTTGAGAATATAAAAGACAAGAAATCGACTCCGGAATTAAAACTGCTGAAGAACGAAAGACAGGAGAAAATTTTAAAGGCGATAAATAAATTAAAACCTAAATTCAAAGAAGTTATAGTGTATTGCGAAATATACGGTTATACATACGAAGATTGTGCAAAGAGGATAAAATGTCCGGTAGGCACGGTAAAGTCCCGTATTTATAACGCAAAAAAAATATTAGCGGAAACGTTAAGTGATTTAATGTAGAAAAAAAGAAAGGATTACTTATGAAGAAAACATTATTATTGGCAAGTTTACTGGCATTTGCGGTATCTACCCAGTGTTTTGCAGCAGAAACCGCACCTGTAGAACCTGCAAAATCAGTACCTGCAGCAGAACAGCAGGCTCCGGCTGATGTACAAAGACCAACCAGAAAAATGAATCCGGAAATGGCTAAGAAAAAAGCCGAGTTTGACAAACGTTTAAACTTAACGGATGAGCAGAAAGCAAAAGCTAAAGAAATCCGTGAAAACGGTCGCAAACAGATGGAGCCGATTATGGAACAAATAAAGGCAAAACATCAGGAAATTAAAGTAATCAGAATGTCAAGAATTGCGGTCGAAATGCAGGAAGAAAAAATTGCGGCAGTAAAAGCTGAACTCCGTGATTTAAACAAAAAGGCTCATGAAATAAGAATGCAGAACATGAAAGAGTTTGAATCAATTCTTACTGACAAACAGCTTAAAGAATTGAAAAAGATGAAAGCTGAAGGCCGTAAAAACTTTGAAAAGAACTTTAAACATAAACACAGACATCACTGCAACTGTGATTGCGGATGCCATAAAAGACCTCCGTTCCCGCCGGAAATGGGACCAAAACCTCCTGTAGCACCTGATGCACAGATTCCGCAGGAAGTTCCGCCTCAAGCTCCGGCTCAAGCAGAATAGTCAATCGAAATCCGCTCCCGATATTTTATCGGGAGTTTTTTTATTCAATATTTGTCTGAATTACCGGTATTGTGATTTTAAATTCGGTTTTCTTCGGGGTTGATTGTGCAAGTTCAAGATTTGCTCCTTGTGCGTTGAGGTTATTTTTACAAATATAAAGTCCCAGTCCGCTGCCTGTTTTTTTAGTTGTAAATCCTTCATTAAAAATAGTTTTTTGTTCTGAAGGTGAAATTGCTTTCCCGTTATTAGATATTGTAATTTTTGCTGTTTTATCTTTTATTTCAGAGGAAATAATGATTTCTCCTTTATTTTCAATAGCCTCGATTGCATTTTTAATCAGATTAATTATACAGGCGAGGAACTTATTTTCATCAACATTAATAATCCCGTTATTTTTTACGGATTTAATAATATCAATTTTTTTATCATGAATATAAACTTTAGAAAGAGAAATACTCTGTTCCAGCAGAGAATCAATGTCACAGTTTTGCGGAGAGTAGTTGTTAACGGATTTAAGTTCAATTAGTGAATTATTAATTATTTTCACCGATTTTTGAATACAATCTACTGCTTTTGATATGGACTCGTTTTTGATACCGTCTTTTTCGAGATGTTTTTTTATAATTTCGCAGTAAACATCACATATAGAAACCTGATTTCTGATTTCATGAGCGATACATCGGGATTGTTCCTGCAATAATTCGGGATTAAGTGTCATAGTTGCCTTTCTTATCGTAAAGGTTCAGCTTTACAATAAAGCTGAACCTTCAAAACTTAATAATTTAATATAAAGTTTACGCAGAGATTTTTGCACGGACTTTATTTGCAAATCCGTTGTTGAGTGCGTAAAGTACAGCCTGAGTTCTGTCATTTACCTGTAATTTTTGGAAGATATTGTTTACGTGAGTCTTAACAGTAGTTTCTGATATAAACAATTTTGCTGCAATACCTTTGTAGTTATTACCCTGTGTGAGAAGGTCGAGGACATCTTCTTCTCTTGCAGTAAGGTAGTTAAGCAGATTTTCTTCGGACGCAGCAGGGGCTTCTGCTTTGAAGGATTGCTGGAAGTATTCGAAAAATCTTGAAGAAAGTGCAGACGGGAGATAAACTTTGCCGCTTAAAACTTCATCAATCGCATAAATAAGTTGAGCTGAAGCCATTGTTTTCAACACATATCCCTTAGCACCGATTTTCATAGCACGGAAAATTAAATCAGCATCATCATAACCGCTGAGTGCGATAACTTTTGTATCGAGTTCAAGTCTGTTGATTTCCTGAATAGCCTGCAAACCGTCTTTTTCAGGCATATTGATATCCATAAGTACCAGATCAGGATGATATTTTTTAATCAGATTAATTGCAATATTTGCACTGGTTGTTGTACCTACGATATCATAGCTTGTTTCAAGTGTAATAAGCTCTTTTACGCCTCTAAGGTGATCAGCGTTGTCATCTACCAGTAAAATTCTTGCTTTTCTTTTGAACTCTCTCATTGTATTCCCCTCTTTAAATTATTAAGTTGCATCTCTCTACACTGTATATACTACTATTTTCGGAGGGTATTCTTCATCCATGCCTTGATTGATATATGGTAAAGTAAAGCATGAATTATTGGTTTAATACTAAAGATTGAGAAAATTCCTCAACCATGCTCTAGACCATGCTTTGCGGCATGGTTGATTTTTTGGATTGAAATTTTTTATCTGGTATAAATAGTCTAATCTTATCGTGGTATTATATAATATGAGGTATGTAACGGGAAAAACTCCCCTACCCGCCTCTTTTCCGAAGCGGGCGGAATAAAGCCTCCTTTGGTAAGGGAGGTGGCACGAAGTGCCGGAGGGTTTAAAACCGGAAGGAGTAAGTAATGGAAATATTAATATTTATGGCAGGTTTTTTGATTGGCGGTATCGCTGTTTATGTGCCGTTTTTTATAAGCCGGAAAAGTGAAACTAAATCTAAAGAACTGTTGTTTGAACAAACAAAACTTCTGTTTGAAAATATGGTAAATTCCGTTGTGAAAGACAGTTCCAGAGAATTAAACGAGCAAAATCAAATTAAGCTTGAAGAATTTTACAAACGATTTAAAGAAAAAATAGAAGACTTTGAAAAGCGTTCACAAGAAAATTTCAAAACTGAGGCAGAAAAGTTTACTCGATTCGACGAGAATATAAAATCTTTTCTGGAAGCCGGCAATAAGATTTCACAGGATACAAATGCTCTTGTTAAAGTTATGAAGTCAGATAACCGTACACAGGGACACTGGGGCGAAATTGTTCTGGAAAAAGTTTTGGAGATGTCTGGATTAAGAAAAGGAGAGGAATATAAAATTCAAGCAGGCATTAGCGAAGGCAGGCCTGATGCCACTGTTTTTCTGCCGGAAGGCAGACGGGTTTATATTGATGCAAAAACATCTTTCGCTTCCTGGGATAGTTATGTGAATGCACAAACAGAGGAAGAAAAAGAAGTTTACCTTAAACAATTTATGGATTCCGTAAAATCTCATATAGCAGGGCTTGCAAAACGTGAATATTCAGCAGATGAAAAATCTCCTGATTATGTATTAATGTTTATTCCGATTGAGGGGTGTTATTCAATGATGTTTTGCGAAAATTGTACTCTCTGGAATTTAGCCTGGAAAAATGGGATTATGCCGGTATCTCCGTCGACTTTGCTTGCGGCTTTAAAGATAATCAATTCTTTTTATGTTGTTGACAGGCAGAATAAGAATGCAATGGAGATTTCTACCATTTGTGCCGGAATGCTTGACAAATTTGCGGCACTTTTACAGGATTTATTGAAAATTCGTACAAATCTTGAGTCTACGCTTAAAAAGCTGAACGGGGCTGGGAATATATTAACTCAGATAGAAAAAATCAAAAAGCTCGGCGTAGTAATGTCAAAAGATATTCCGGAACTTCCTGCGGAATTTTCAGAAGAAACAGTTAGCGGTGATGCTCAATCGCAAGAATAATATCTTTAATTAAAGGGAGGTGTTTTCTGTCAGTGGCTTTGATAAGCTCAATAAGACAAAGCCGCAAATCGTCCCTTTCTTTTATTCTTATATTAAAAAATTCATTAACGTCAAACTCCAAAACTTCCGCAATTCTGATAAACGTATCAAGAGAAGGATAGGAATTTCCGGTTTCAATAATACTCATCTGGCGGGGTGAAATATATATCAATTCGGATAATTTTTCCTGCGAGATACCCCTTTCAATACGAATTTGTTTGATTTGTTTCCCTAGAATCTTCTTGTCCACTTGCGTACCTCTTAATCAAGTATATGAGTATATTACGAATTCTTTATGATACAAATATCAAAAATCTTGACAAAATGATATTCATATGTAATAATAAACATGTGAACTATTATAACGGAGGTATAAATGTTAAAGAGTTTTAGAGGCGGCTTCACACTTGCTGAAGTCTTGATTACATTAGGTATTATCGGCGTTGTAGCAGCTATGACAATGCCGACATTGTTGAACTCAACAAACGGTGCACAGTACAGAACAGCTTACAAAAAAGCTTTGTCAGTATTGTCACAGGCAGTAGTTTTGAACGTAGCTCTTGATGACTATGACTTGTCACAAACATCTGCTGGTGTTGACGCGGATGAAACAAATATTTACAATTTATTTATGAATCGTATGAATGTTGTAAAAACTTCAGCCGGTGGTGGTGATGGTGAAGGCTGGGTAGCGTCAAATGATGAGACGGTTAAGTTTGGCTCTAAGGCTACAACCGGTAACTATACATTATTTTTTAACGATGGTATAACTTTTAATTTTAATTCTAATGATTCTGGTTGTACGGCTGGTTCAGGTAACGGTACTGTTCCTGAAAAAATTTGCTATGGTTATATTGATGTAAACGGTGCAAAAAATCCTAACAAGCTTGTTACATGCGACGGAGAAGCTCCGGCAGATTATGATAAAGTTGTAAATGATTGTACCGTAACAAATCCAACTGATATGTATCCTGTTAAATTTTACGACCAATCAATTCTGCCGAATTCTTCAGCAGCAGAAGCTGTATTATACGGCGGCAAATAATGAATTCTAAACCCTTTCAGGGTTAGGGTTTGAAAAAAGATACTTTTTTAACAAAGTAAAATCGAAAATCGAATGAATTTTTATCGGGCTGAGAGAGTACGCTCAGCCCGTTCTTTTGGGGTTATAGAATCAAAGTCTTTCTTGTAAGAGCGAGAAAAACAGTCTGCCTCCCTTCTTAAGTGAGTTGGCACGAAGTGCCGGAGGGTTTTTCGATACTCCGTAATCACAAACGCCATGTCATCCTGAAAGCGTAGAAAAATCAGTTGAGCCTTTTCAGTAATGTAGGTTTTGGTAATCTCTGATTACCGAAACATTTTTGTTGTGGTAAATTAAAATTTACCACAACCTACAGACTGGCGGTACGAAGTACCGGAAGGTTTTATAGAAGGTGCCGAAACCTTGGTTTCTGCTCACTTGTTTCTTTTGATCGCGTGTTTTCTTTTCTTTCGTCTGTTTCTTTTCTTTTTCATCGCAAAAAAAGAAAAGAAACAGACATAATAAATAATGTATTTATTGATGAGAAAATCCCCCTTTTCTTCCCCCTTTAAAAAGGTGGCTAAGCCTTTGTTATACTTATAAGTTTTTTATCATGTTCATTTCTTTTCTTCTTGGTTGTCGGCATTAAACGTGTCTTCGCCAATGCTCCGCCATTAAAAGTAGGTTGGGCCTTCAGCCCAACAATGAATATTCACGCCCGCCCCCTCACCCTAACCCTCTCCCGTAGGGCGAGGGAATACTCTGCGTAATCACACAGCCATCGCATCATGTCATCCTGAACTGGCTGTAAAATCCGTTGAGACGAACTCGAAACGTGATTTTATGCCCCTACCTGGTGTTTCAGGATATTGGAATAGAGAATTACCCCTCACCCTAACCCTCTCCCGTCTTGGATTTGCTCCACGCTCACAGAGTGTCGCCTCCGAGCTGCCGCTCTGCGGGCTTCATCTGCTCGCTATCCGGATTCGTTCCTCTCACAAAACGATACTCAATCGTTTTGTTCGGCAGAGTGCTCCATCCGTACGCAAATCCCCCGTAGGGAGAGGGAATATTATGCGTCATTGCGGGCTCCGACCCGCAATCGCATTACCGCAGCATCATGTGGCTGCAAAATCCGTTGAAACGAAGTCAAAACGTGATTTTAGCCCCTACCTGGTGTTTCAGAATCTCGGAATAGAGAATTACCCCCACCCTGCCCTCTCCCGCAAGGGACGAGGGAAAACCCAAGCAACCGTAACGAAGTGAAGGTGAGGTGACATGTAAGCGTCAGAGGGTTTTATATTTTGACATATAGATTACTATTGTCTATAATCATTCTATGGCTAAAGTTAAATCAAAATGGGTTTGTTCCGAATGCGGTTATGAAACCGCAGGTTATCTTGGCAAATGTCCCGAATGCGGCTCTTGGGGTAGTCTTGTTGAAGAAGTTCAATACTCTGAAAAACTTCCTAATGCAGCGGCAAATGAGTTTATAAATACAGAAAAACCTGCCTTGCTAAAAGATATTAAGGTTGGTGAAGGCGTCAGAGTAAGCACAAATATTTCCGAATTTGACAGAATTCTCGGAGGAGGATTTGTGCAAGGTTCTCTTGTTCTGCTTGCAGGTGATCCGGGTATCGGTAAATCCACTATTACTCTGCAAACCTGCGGTGAATTATGTAAATCCGGGAAAAAGGTGCTTTATGTCTCTGCGGAAGAAAGTGCAAGCCAGCTTAAACTCCGTGCTGACCGTCTGGAAATTAATTCGGATTCTCTTTACATATATCCGCAGACAAATATGGAAAATATTAAAATCCAGATTGAAGAACTGGCTCCTGATTTTGTTGTTGTTGACAGTATTCAGGCAATTTATTCAAACAATGTGCCGAGTTCTGCAGGCTCTGTTTCCCAAATTCGTGAGTGCTGTAATATTTTAATGCATATTGCAAAAAGTAAGAATATTACAACAATAGTCATCGGTCATGTGACAAAAGACGGCAGTATTGCCGGCCCGAAAGTTCTTGAACATATGGTTGATACTGTTATTTATTTTGAAGGTGATAAATATAAATCTTACAGAATGCTGCGTTCAATGAAAAATCGTTTCGGCAATACTTCTGAAGTCGGTATTTTCGAGATGAACGCTAAAGGTTTAAGATGTGTAAGTAATCCGAACGAACTTTTTCTTAATGAACGTTCTCAGGTTGCCGCTCCGGGAAGTGCTATTGTAGTTACAAATGAAGGAACAAGACCGCTTATGGTTGAAATTCAGGCCCTGGTCGGCACAACTTCTTACCCTTCACCGAGAAGGGTTACAAATGGTGTTGATATAAGCAGACTTCATCAGATTCTGGCTGTTTTGGAAAAAAGAGTCGGACTTAATCTTTCCAAACAGGATGTTTATGTTAATGTTATGGGCGGTATTGAGGTTGATGAACCTAGTGCGGATTTAGGTATTGCTCTTGCCGTAGCAACCTGTGCAAGAGATGTTGTGGTGGACAGTCAGACTGTTATTATCGGCGAAATAGGGCTTTCAGGTGAAATTCATCCCGTAAATAATATTGAAAAAAGACTGAATGAGGCTGCCGCCGCAGGGTTTAAAAAAGCTATTATCCCTTATGCGAACGATGTTCCGGATGATTTGAAAAAAATTGAAACAGTTAAAGTTAAACGCTTAATGGATGCTATTGCTGCCTGCGTTTCAGCTCAATAGATTTATCTTTGTTACAATTTTGCAAATGTGTAATTTGTTGCTACCATTAAATTATGGGATATATTTTACTTCTATCGGACAGAAAAGATTATGCCGCAAATCTGGAGAAACTGTTTTCTCAAAACAGATTGGAGTTTTCTGTATGTTCAGATTGCGGTTATGTTGAAGATTTAATCAGTGCAAAAATTCCGGATATTTTGATTCTTGACCTTTTGTCAGATAGTATTGATTTTAAAAAACTTGCTAAAAAAATTAAGCCGTTTTGTGAAAAATCATCTGTTCTATTGAACGGCAGCAACTCTTTTTCAGATAAAGATCTGCTTAAAACCGCAAATGCCGTTATTACAGAAGATATGAATACGGACTTGATTCTCGGCGTAGTCGATATGAATTTGAGAATGAAAAAATCTCTTGAAAGACTTTCCGAAACAAACAGAGATTTAGCGGACAGCTTATACCGGCTTAATGCCCTTTATAGTACAAGTTCACAGTTCGCAGGAACCCTTGACAAGAAAAAACTTATTAATTTCATGATTGAAGGTATTGATAAATCTTTGAGTTTTTCTCTTACCTGTACTCTTTCTTTTTGTACGGAAGATAAACCTGTTTTGCTGATAAATTCGCTTTATGATTTGTCCGATGAACTAACTAATGCATTAAAACTAAGAACAGTACTGCATTATAAAGGGATGTTTGAGGATAATAATTTTCCTTATGAAGTTGATGCGGAATCTTTAAAGGTTATAAAACATATTAAATATCCTGCAAATAAGTTTAATTTTAATCTGTTTCAGTTTGATAATATGTTTGCTCCCGTAAAACTCGGAGAAACTATTTTTGGATGTGTGGAAATATTTAAAGATGCTCCTTTTTCAACGGAAGATGCCACTTGCTTCCAGACTATAGCTCAGCAGGTTACTTTACCTTTAAAAAGTGCAACACTCTATCAGGAAATAAAAGAAACAAATCTGAAACTCGAAAAACTTGAGCGGCTGAAGTCAGAATTTATTTCTATCGTTTCTCATGAACTGAGAACCCCGCTTACGTCAATAAAAAATTCACTCGATATCCTTTTATCCGGTAAATGCGGCGAGATTAACGAGGCCGGAAATAAGTTTCTTGATATGGCAAAACGTAATGTGCAGCGGCTTTCCGGTATTATAAACGATTTGCTTGACCTTTCCAAAATCGAGGCGGGCAAAATGGATTTTCATTTCAAAAATATTAATATTCATCAGGTTATTGAGTACGTAAAATCAACGATTTCTATACTTGCAAAGGAAAAAGGGTTGATTTTAAATGTGGAGGAGGCTGAAAATCTTCCGGAAATTTATGCTGATTCTCAGCGTTTGGAACAGGTTTTGACAAATCTCGTTTCAAATGCAATAAAATTTACGCCTGAAGGTAAAAGTATCACAATAACCTCTGAATTAAAAAATGCCTCTGATATTACGGTGCATCCGTATTTTCAGGAAGAAATAAACAGGCTTAAAGGTGATTATATAGTGGTGTCGGTTAAAGATGAGGGTATCGGTATTGCGGAAAAAGACTTGTTGAGAGCGTTTGATAAATTTGCTCAGATTGAAAATTCTCTTTCCCGCAAAGTCGGCGGATCAGGTTTGGGTCTTCCGATTGCAAAGCAGCTGCTTGATGCTCATAACGGAGCTATCTGGTGTGACAGCACGCTTGAAAAAGGTTCGGATTTTTCTTTTGCTATTCCTGTTGCGGCTGTAAAAGTGTCTGCCTGAAAACTTACCGCGGGTAGTCGTCTTTTATTTCCCGGTTGTCAAGAAAAATAACCGCCCCGCAAAATAAACCGGCTTTTGTGGCCTGTTAGACTTAGTAGTTTTTCCGTAGCAACTCCGATTTTAAAACTCCTAAATATTTTCAGATACACTATTATAATAGTATAGAATACACATTGTTAATAGTATATGATGTAACTATGTCAAATTATATGCAGGTTTTGAAAAAAATAGGACTGAATTTCCGTGTTGAAAGAACCAAAAGAAGTCTTTCTCAAGAGAAATTTGCAGAGCTTGCAAATGTACACACTAATTACATAGGTAAAGTTGAACGCGGCGAACAGAATCTTACTGTTAAAAAGATTGTTGCTCTGGCAGATTCTCTGGGGGTTCCTGTTGAAAATATTTTTAATTTGACTTAAACGAATTATTGCTTTTATTTTTTGCAGATGATAATATAATTTTGATAAAGTAAGGCGGGATTAAGATATGATAAAACCTCAATGTCCTAAAGACAGAATTATTTTGGCACTTGATGTTGACACACTGGAAGAAGTTAAGGAACTTGTTCTGGAACTTAAAGATTATGTCGGTTATTTTAAAATAGGGCTGCCATTGATTGTCAGTTACGGCTTTGAGGCGGTTCGCCTTATAGAAGAACTCGGCGGAAGATGCTATTATGACAGCAAATTCCATGATATCCCGAATACTGTTCAGAAAGCATGTATTAATCTTGTAAAAAATAATATTCATTTTTTTAATGTTCATATTCAGGGCGGTTCAAAAATGATTGCGGGTACAGTAAAGGCTGTTAATGCATGCTGCAAACGTCTTGAAAAAGAACCTCCGGTAATTCTGGGTGTTACATTGTTATCAAGTTTCGGACAACGAACATTGACTACAGAGTTGTGTGTTGAAAAAAGTATTGAAGATTATGTGCTTCAACTGGCCAAGGTGGCTTATGATTCCGGACTTGACGGTGTGCTTGCCAGTGCGGAGGAGGCAAAAAGAATCCGCAAACAGATAAATGATGAAAACTTTATTATTGTATGTCCGGCAACACGTCCGACCTGGGCTTCTGTTAATGATCAGGTAAGAGTTGACACGCCGCGAGATGCAATTCTTGCCGGGGTTGATTATATGGTTATCGGACGTCCGATTACCACTGCAGAAAACAGAATTGCTGCCGCAAAACTTATTCTGGATGAAATTACAACAGCTCTTGAAGAAAAAGATTCAGCAGAACCAGCTGTGCTTTAATCGGCTTTTTATTTATTTTCATTTTTAGGTGTTCGTTTTTGTCCGTTTTTCCCTTTGTGCTGGTTTTTACCGTTTCTCTGGGGAGCGTTTGGAATATGCGAATAGGATGTTTGAATTCTTTTTACGCTGAATACATCTGGGATTGCCTGAATACAGTTTATTACTTTCTTTAAAGTTTCTACATTATCGAGTTCAATACCAAGTTCAATAACACCTATACGGTTACTTTTAGATTTTACGTTTGCATAATTTATGTTGATATTATTGTCAGAAACAGCGGCAATAATATCTTTTAATAATCCGAGTTTTTCGCCTGTTTCTATGCGGATTGTAGTTGCATAAGTTTTGTTTGCGTTTTGTCCAGACCAGTGAATATCAAGTAGTCTTTCAGGTTGTACATTTTCAAGTGTTTTGCAGTCAATTCTATGTACTGTAACGCCTTTTGAGCGGGTCACAACTCCGACTATAGGTTCACCGGGAATAGGCGAACAGCATCTTGCAAAGGAATACATAAGTCCTTCAAGTCCTACAATATCTTTTTCCGATTTTTTCCTTTTGGAAGTATGGAATGAACTATCAGGAATTTTTGTTTCCTGTGGTTTTTTGAGTTTATTTAAAACTTTATTGACGGTTGTTTCTCCGTACCCGAGTGCTGCAAAAAGGTCTTCTGCACTCTGGTAATTCATTATTTTAGCAACTTTTTCAAATTCACCCTGTTTTGTGTATTCATCAAATACAGCTTTTGTGAGTTCATGTTCAAGGTTTGTTTTACCTACTTCAATATGGCTTTCTCGATTATTCTTTTTGAACCACTGTTTGATTTTTGATGATGCCTGCTTTGTAACGACAAAATTCAGCCAGTCAAGACGCGGTGCAGGTGTTTTTGATGTAAGAATTTCAACGATGTCACCATTGTTTAATTTAGTATCAAGTTGTGCAATTCTTCCGTTAATTAAAGCTCCGACAGTTCTGTTGCCGACATCTGAGTGGATACGATAGGCAAAATCAACCGGGGTTGCGTTACGCGGCAAATCCAGAACATCGCCGTTCGGAGTGAAGGCAAAGACCTGATCCGAGAATAAATCAAGTTTTACTGAATTTACGTAATCTTCTGCAGATGTCATATCTTTGTCGTATTCGACCATTTTTCTCATCCAAGAGAATTTCAAATCCGCAGGATTATCAGCTTTTTGAGAACCTTTTTCTTTATATCTCCAGTGTGCGGCAACACCATATTCGGCTACTTCATGCATTTCCCATGTTCTTATCTGTACTTCCAGAGGTTTTGAACGCGGACCGATTACGGAGGTGTGGAGTGACTGATACATGTTGCCTTTCGGCATTGCTATGTAATCTTTAAACCTTCCGGGGATAGGTTTAAACTGTGAGTGGATAAGCCCGAGAACTTCATAACATTCTTTTTCCGTATCAACAATAACCCTTACTGCGGTGATATCGTAGAGTTCATGAAATGCTATATTCAGGCGTTTCATTTTTGCATAAATACTGTAATAGTGTTTTGCTCTGCCTGTAATCTGTGCGTTTATACCACTCTTTTTAACATCTTTTGAAATCTTATCTATCAAAAGCTGGACAGTCATTTCACGTTCGGCTTTTGTCTGGGATACAAGCTGTGCAATTTCAAAATATTTATCCGGTTCAAGATAACGAAGAGCCAAATCTTCAAGTTCTGTTTTAATTTTACCGATACCTAAACGATTAGCGAGCGGGGCAAAAATATCAAGTGTTTCTCTTGCAATTTTCTGCTGTTTCTGGGCTGCCATAAAGTTCAGGGTTCGCATATTGTGCAGTCTGTCTGCAAGTTTGAGAAAAATTACCCTTATGTCGTTAGCCATTGCAATAAACAGACGGCGGAAGTTTTCGGCCTGTCGTTCTTCTTTTGATTTGAATTGTAGTTTGCCGAGTTTTGTAACTCCCTGAACCAGTGATAATACGTCATTTCCGAATAATTCTTTGATTTCTTCCGGTTTTGTGTCGGTATCTTCCAGAATATCGTGCAAGAATGCTGCCATAATCGTATGTGTATCAACTTTTAAGTTGATAAGAATTTTTGCAACTTCAACAGGATGGATTATATACGGTTCTTCTGAAACCCTGTACTGGCCTTCGTGGAGTTTTTGTGCAAATAAAAAAGCTTTTTCTATTTGTTTTATATCTTCTTCACTTCTGTTTTGTGCGAAGAGTGTTTGTTTGATTTCATCAAATAATTTTTCGGACATGGTATAATAATAATACGAATTTTAAGTGTTTTTTTCAAGAAAATTCAGCAAATTTCATACATAAGGATTACGGATGGCAAGAGAAGAAGGACTTATCATAAAACTGAAAATTTCACCCAACGCATCAAAAAATGAAATTATACGAACGGAAGATGGCGTGAAAGTAAAAATTACGGCTCAACCTATAGACGGCAAAGCTAATAAATGTCTTGTTGAATTTCTTTCCAAAACATTTAAAGTTCCGAAAAGTTCTATTGAGATTGTAAAAGGTGAGACCTCAAAAGAAAAAACTTTATTGATTAAAGTTTTTGATAATGATAAGATAAATTTTATAAACAGTGTTTTACATTAGAGAAAAGGAGCAATTTAATGAAGAAAATTTTAGTATCGGTGTTTGCCGCACTGTTGTTTTTCGGCGTATTATCAGCGAATGCTTTCTGGTGGACTAAGCAGGAAGAGACTATTGCACTTGTTCCTACCATGAAATGTCCTTCTCAGGCTCAAAACAGAATTTGGGTCGGTACATTCCAGCTGGCATGGAATGAGTTAATGGATAATTTCACCAAAGGGCCTGTAAAGTTTGAAGGCTACAAATCGCCGCTTGTGAAAGAATTGAACTCTCAATCATTTAAAGCGGCTTATATCTCGCCTGATTCGTATTACTCGAAATTTGGCGAAACCTCTCCTGAATTGAGCGCGGAAATTGAACAGGCTATCAAAGAAAAATTTAACGAAACAAGCGATGTTCTTGATGCCATTGATTGGACAAAAGACGAAGGTAAATATGTTGCTTATGCAATGTTAAAGAAAGATTTTAAATTTATAAAGGCTTTCTCAAAACTTGAAAGCGATAAGTTTGGCAGCAACAGAACAAAGGTTGAATACTTTGGAATTAATAAAGATTCTGAGGCTGATTTAGATAATACGCTCAGCGTTCTGTTCTATAACGCAAAAAATGATTTTGCAGTAGTAATAAGAACTGAGGGAAAAGATCTTGTTTATCTTTACAGAACTGATGACGACAAAACCTTTGATAAATACTATTCTGATATGATGATTAAAAAAGCTCAATATGAAGGAAGTTATGAATTTAGCAGTAAAGATGAATTAAAAGTGCCAAATCTTGATCTTTATAAAGAGCAGGAATTTAATCAGTTGACGCATAAGCGTATTAAAGGTACTAATATAGAAATTGATAAAGCTCTTGAAACTGTTCAGTTTAAAATGAACAATGAAGGAGTTAAGTTGAAAAGTGAAGCAATTATTGCAATGAAAACATGTGCTTTGTTTCCTCAGGAAAATAAGCCTAGAAAATTCTATTTTGATGATACTTTTGTAATGTTCTTACAGGAATATGACCAGCAGGTTCCATACTTTGCGATGAGAGTCAATGACGTAGAAACGCTTAACAAAACTGCAAAAAAATAAAGTTCTATTTCCCAGTTTTATCTGAGAATTTATAAAAATGCCGTATCATTAAGATACGGCATTTTAGTCAAAATAAAACCCCGTACGGATGTGATTTTGTTACCTGCCGGTCTCGCAGGTGGGTGAGTGCCTTGATAAATCCGTTTCCTGCTGGCAAACCTGAGTTTGGCGGGTATACTTCAATATCTGTGAGAGCTGACTCTCCCTTTTATAATTAATGTAGGAACAAAATTGAACACCCGTACAGAGTTAATCACATTATAACATTATATTTTGTAAAATGCAATCAGATTAGTTTCTCATAGCCAGAGTTTCCATTGCAAGCTTTTCGGCCGCATCTGCCTTTTTCATTGCTGCATCAACCGGCGACATATCTGTTGTATTAGTCAAAACGACAGGTTCCGGAGATGGTATGTATGTTCTGACCGGTTCATTAGGTGTTTGTTGATTGTCTGTCGGCTGTGTTGTTCCCTGCTGCTGTGTAGTTTGGGCAGGAACAGTTTCTTTGTAAGGATTACCGTTTCTGTACATATTTAACAGATTTGTAGGGCTGTTATTGCTGACTAATGGTCTGTTTGCCTGCGTTTGCTGCGGCTGCTGAACCTGGGTTCTGTATGGATTTAACAGGTTTGTCGGACTGTTGTTGCTCACAAATGGCTGATTGCTGTTTGCCTGTGCTTGAGCCTGTGCCTGTTTTTGTGCTTCCGCAATCATTTGTGCAAGCTGTTGCTGCTGCAATTTTTCCTGTTCTGATACCGACGGTTCTTCTTCTTCATCAAGAACAGATTTTGTCGGTCGTCCGAATACAGCATGAACTGCCTTTGTTGCCCATTTTGCAAGGAATGGTGAAACAATAAACATAGGGATTATAATTCTTAACGGAACACCGAGAATATTGCCGTTTGCAAATTTTCTAAGCCAGTTCATGTTCCATTTCTTAGGTGAGCGGTAAGACAGAATTCTTTCATTACCTATATTAATTAATGAACCCATTTTTTGAAGAAGTTTGGTTATAGGGTTTTTAATACCTTTTAAATTCAATTTTTCTTTTAATGCTTTTCTTGCAAGTTTATATTCCTGTTTGGTTTTGAATGCACCATTTTTAACGAGAGTATTAAATTCTTCAAGTGCTTTTCTGTATGCTTCTCTGCCGGCATTATCAAGACCTGCGTATTTGAAACCGCCGACTTTATGCATGCCGACTATACCTGCCGTTAAGGCAAGGAAGTATGTAAAATCGTTTACAAATCGTTCAATAAAAGTTTTGCCTTTTTCGCCTTTAGGTGCTTTGAAGGTGTTTATTAACATATCGGCGAAGATAAATGCCTGCATTGCAACTGCCAGTTTGCCGCCTGCAAATCTGTTTGTGGTACCTTCTAAAAACCAGCCGGTAGCTTTCGGTAACAATCTTCCGAGGGTTGTCTTGCCTTCTTTGCCGAGAGTTGCTTTGTATTTATTCAGGTACTCAGACAAGGCTATTTTCCTGCCGAAAAGATGATTTTTAAGCTTATTTGTACCTCTCCACATTGAGAGTTTGAAATCATGTTTACTGCCTCTTTCAAGAACTTCCATTATCTTGTCAGAATTTTCAAGGAATTTGCCCTTCAAAGAATTGTATTCCCGCATTGAAGTAAAGCCTAATTTGCGGACTTTGAAGTTTTTCGCCATTTTCTGCAGACCGCTCAGTCCTGTCTTTGACTCAACCTGAGATATCATATTTTTGCTCACACCGAGAAGTTCAAGTTCTTTTTTCTGGAGTGCAAGTGCTTGTTCAGCAAATGTTTTACCGTTTAAGCTCTGTTTGAACTGTTTAATCTGGTCGGAATTCATTCCGTATTGTTCTAGTTTCTGGAAGAGATTTTTCTTTTTGCCAAAAGGAATTCCAAGAAATTGTTTTGGCTGGCGTTCTGTTATAGGTTCCAAAAACTCTTCAAAAATCTGTTCGGTATCAGCAGCAAGAAAACCGTGTACTCCGGCTCCGGGTGTTTTGGCAAATGCCCACTCCGGTTTTGTGGAGTGGTTTCTTAATGTATAAACAATTTTGCTTTTTTTTGACAGTTTTTCAAAGCCGTTATCCAGCCAACGCATAAACTGTTCAAATTTCCTGCCGACATATGTCTTTTCCGAAAATTTGTCGCCGGCATTGCTTATTTTCCCGAGTATGCTTGAATTATAGTCGCCTTCGCATTTCGGTCCGAATTTATCCATAGCCTGTCCGAGTCCGTACCATATACCGGCTCCGACTCCGAGCATTGCCGCAGGATTGGTTTCTTCAGAGGCTTTGGCTCGGTTTGCAATATAGGAATTGTCAACGGATTGCTTAACCTTTTCCTTATCTATACCTTGCATTTGCGGATTACCGGCCTGCATTGCCACGTTATATTGCGAATTTAAATTACTAACCATAATATTTCCTGTTTCCCTACATTAATATAAAAACACTCTTTCGTAAAAAATTGCGTGCAAATAAAAATATTAACATTAAATGTAAAGTTATGTAACAAATAAAACACAAAGTGAAATTCAAAAGTTTGTATATACTTTATATATACAAGAGAGATAAATAAAAGAGAGGCTTTAAAAATGGCAGTAGCAAATTTAAAGAAGATCGATAACAAATTAAAAGATATGTACAAAGATCAGGTTACAACAAATGCATCAAGCAAAGAACCGTATGTTGACAGATCAGATGTACTTTTAGAGCAAATGAATTTTATAGCAATGGCTAACAGACAGGCTCTTCATTTAATGTAAAAAATCTTTCATACACATAATATAACTCCAATTAATTTTTCCCCTACAAATTTTGCACCTGATTTTTAACGAAATCAGGTTTTTTTTATATATTAATCTGCCCGCAAATAAACACGGATATATATACGATTGTTATGTAAAACTTGTATCTTCTTACGAAATGCAATATAATGCACGTATGAAAGTAGTAATTCTCGGAAAAGACGGAATGCTTTTGAACCTTATAAGAGGAGCAATGCTTGCCGGTGTTGAAATTAGCGGTGTTCTACGCTACGAAAGAACTACAATGCCCGGATGGAAACTGCTTTTTTCGGATTTTTTTAAGAGTTCACCTGCTCTTACTGTTATAAAAAAACATAAAATAAAAGATTTACCGTTTAAATCTGCAAATTCAAAAGAATTTAAAGATTTTCTGTTGAAGAAAAATATTGATGTTGTACTTGTAGGCACCTGGCGGGAAAGGCTTGAAAAGGAAATTATTGATTTGCCTGTTATTGGTACAATTAATGTACATCCTTCACTTTTACCGAAATACAGAGGCCCGAATCCTTATTTACAGACAATTTTGCACGGAGAAAAATATTCAGGTGTTACGTTTCATTTGATGAATGAAAAATTTGATGCCGGTTCTATCCTTGCTCAGAGAAAAATTGAAATATTGGATGGCGATACCGGAAAAGAATTAAAAAATAAAACGATTTTTCAGGCACGTTTGATTTGTGCTGATTTGCTGGAAAAACTTCAGGATGGTTTTGTAATTCCTGTTGAGCAGGATGAAAAGGAGGCTACTTATTACGGTAATGTTAAACCGGAGGAAATGACTCTGGATTTTGAAAATGAAACATCAAGTCAGCTTTTGCACAGAATAAGGGCGTTTCATCCATGGCTGCCTACGTATTTTCAATATAAAAATGTCTTTTTCAAGTATAA
>JADIND010000199.1 GCA_017694215.1 Candidatus Scatousia excrementipullorum
CCGGTAGTTCTCCAAGAATCATTTTTTTCCTATCTTCTTCAAGAACAATTCTTAACGCTGCTTCGATATCAAGCAGCTCTCTTAATGAATATTTATTTTCTAATCTGTCAAACTTTCCAGAAAATTCCGGATCCGGCTTAACTTCCTTTCCTTTATCTGCGCAGTCCTTTTCTTTGCAAGAGGGTACTTCTGGTATATAATCTTGCTCAATAACCGCCATATTGGATTTTTGCTCCTTTGATGGTATTTTTTCTTTTTTTTGTCTTGCCATTTTAAAATATTTTAATATTAAAATTATCTTTTCACGGTAAAATGTCAATAAAAAAGCCCGGATCAATGCTGATCCGGGCCAAAACAATGCCATATTGAAAAACAATTATAAATTGTACCCTATCTTATACATTTTTACATACTTACTATTTTTATATTCTTCTAATGTTCTTGAATTGGTATATGACATAGCGCTTCTTAAATAGTCAATTTCATTTTCTGTCCATCCTTTAATTGAGTACTCCACTTTTTGGAAAAAAGTTTTACCTTCAGAGGTCTTAAGCCTGCCAAAGTCATTGCCATTAGCGTTGTTAATGTTTTTTTGTGCTTCTTTTGTACTCATTCCATGAAATTGCTTCCATACGGTCAACGTACCATTTTTAATTCTTGTTATTACTTCAGAATATTTACTTTCCGGAACCACTTTCCCATAGGTTAATAGGGTTTTTATTGGCCGCATTATTTTTTTCCCGCGAATATTCCAATATGAAGTTCCATATGTTGTTATACCGGCACTTTCTATTGCTTTATTGAACAGCCCCCCAATCATAACATAGTCGGCAAACAACAACGCCTTTTGAATATCTCGATATCCTCTAATTCCACCATCAGCAATTATCTTGCATTTTCCGTTAATATCTTTTTTAATATTATACATTTCCTCAAGTAATGAAAAAGATGGGTAATATATACCTGTATTTGATGCTGTTAAACAACCAGAGCCGCTACCTATTGTCGCCCTTACATAATCACATCCAACCTCTTCATACTCTTTATATGTCTCAGGATTCGCGATATTACCTGACATTATTATCAACTGTTCGCCATATTTCTCTTTTAATTGCCAAATTGTATTTAATAGATTCTCCATATGACCATTAGCCAGATCTATACAAATTCTTTTTGGCGTATCATCTTTAAAATAATTTTTCGAGATTAATTTTTGAGCCTCCGCCAATGAAACTGCTGTGAAAATACCGGGAAATTTTTTTGTTTCCTCTAAGAAATCTAATCTCACCCCAAAACTATAATTTCTTGGGAGAATCACATTAATTTGATTTGTGTAAAAATCAAAAATATTATTCATATTCACAACAGTGTCCATACAACTGGCAAATATTGGTAGCATTCCCTTTTCATCAAAAGGATTGCATTCTTTTCTACTACTTATACCTGTTACCACTTCAGGTATAATAGTAATATCATCATAATTTAATTTAATGTCATTCATCTCTTTTTCGTTTTATCTGTTGATCCAAAGCCCCCCTCTCCTCTAACAGTGTTCTTATTAACACTATCTACGATAGCGAAATCAATTGCAGGACAAATGTCTAAATGTATCTGACCAATTTTATCCCCTGTTTTATATCGAGGCAAATCCTTTATTAAATGATAAAAAACGGCCTTTACTTCGCCACGATAGAGTTCATCAAGCGTACCGATACAATTACTTAACGACATACCTGTTTTCCATACACTACTTCGAGGCCTAAAACTGAGGGCTATATGACAATCGCCAAATTTTTCTTTAAAGTCTTCAGGTATAATAATTTCATACGAAAAGCCTAAACCATATTCCCAAACGCCCGGATATAGTTCCTTTTCTGATGTTGCATAAACGTCATAACAAAAATCCCCTTCACGTCCCTGTTTAGGGATTTCAACATTTTGGATTCTTTTCTCAAGTAAAACCTTTACAGTCATATCTATCTCTTAATTGTTTCTAATTTTGTTGTTATTTCATTTGCTGCTTTTACAATTATGGTTAGCATGGAATTGTATTGGCTTCCATCTCTTACTAATTCACCCTTTTTATCAATACACCTAAAGGCTTCAAACTCTTCGCCTGTCAGTTTAATTCCTAAATTCATGACCATTAAAACGCTTCTTTCTCCAAATTTTAACGATTCTGTCAAGCTCGGATTAAATATATAATTTTTTCCTAATTTTTCAATTTGCCAAGTATCAGGATTCTGAACAAACAAGACAATTTTGGATAAGTGCATTAAAGATAAAACTTTCGTCATTGAAAGAATATCTAATGGGCAATATTTATTGACTATATTATATACCCTTTTACCTACAGCAACACACAGATTCATATAATGAAGTAATCCACCGGGATATGCAACCCCCGTATCCTCATTTAACCCACCTGCAGCATTACGCAGGTCAGCATAGAGTTTTTCTTTTTCAAAGAATGAACTAACCCCACATTCCTCAAGTGTGTTCCAATATTGCTCAAACATTATTGAAAACTCTGCATCTGTAATCGTTTTCATAAAAAATATGAGAATTAATTTTTAACGAAGATAGCAAAAAAAACAATAAACAAAAAAAAAAAATCGGCAACTAATAGCGGATTTTTAAAACTTAGATTTTTTTATTTCTTCGATATTTGACGATACCAATCTGCCCGATTTTTAGTTACATTCCTAATATCATATCGATCTTTAACAAATTCATGTAAATTGTTTTGAAGTAAATAAATATATTCAGGATTCTCAACTAACTTTTTAATATATTTTGCCCATTCCTTATGCTTCTTAGATGGATCTACAAGAATACAATTTCCTGTTTCATCGATAACGCCACCTTTTTTAAAAAGAGAATTTCCCACCATATGATATGGGCCAAAGTCAGAACAGATTAATGCTGTGTTAGTAAATCCGGCTTCAACAAACTTCAACTCACTCTTAACTTCGTTAAAACTATTTGTATCAAGAGGGGCAAGCAAAACATCAACATTCCGATAATGCTTTGCAAATTCATTTAAATCTTTTGTCCATTCTCTCCTATATGGTTCATTATCAACATTTGGCCATTGAGCGCCGGGAAGAAACTTTAAAAGAAAGTCTCGATACTCTTTTGACACGATCTTAAAATTATCGGTAACATTGCGCTCATAAGTAAACCATACTGATTCAGTGGGCTTAATTGGTCGGCTTCCTTGATACTTCCCATCTTTTCCAATAATTTGGACATTTCCCCTTAAATCATATCCACATAAAACAATCTGTATTTTATTAAGAATATCTTGTCCAAGACAATTCACAACCCCAAAGAACTGCTCCATATCCCTTTCATGTGAAGATCCCATAACAAAACCAAATCTTATTCGATTAGAAGGATTTTTAATTGGCTTGTATTGCTCTTCATTAGGATCAATGGCATTAGGAAAGACAACAACATTCTTACAATACTTTCGCATTTTTTCAGCAAAAATTTCTGTTGTTGTTGTCCCGTAATCTACCATACCCAAAGTTGTAGTTATTTTTTCGGGCGCTTTCATCATCTTATTAGACACATACAATGGATGAAATTGAGTCAATTCCCAATTATCATCGATGTCCATTATTGTAACAATATTGTTCTCTTTAAAATATTTAATTGCACCCCATAGTGGCCCCATATCGTTATACAGGCCCTTATGGAAATGAACAATATCATAATCTTTATATTTTTCAGGATGAGACCAATCAGCATTGTATTCAATTTCAACATCAAACTCTTCAGGATACATTTCAAGCAACATCCTATGTGGACTTACTGACCTATATAACCCACATCCCCATTTATCGCTTGGAACAACCAATACTTTAATTTTTTTATCAGACATATTTAATATCCTTTTCAAGGAAAATATTAAAACACTTATTCATAGTCAACAATATTGTAGATAACAATTTTTCAAAATATTTATAAGAAATAAAATTCAAATCAATAACATGATAAATTTATCCGCAAATAATCTTAAAAATATCTTATCAGAATCAATTAAAAAGGTTTTGATTAATGAAAATTTTGACTTAACCATTACTGTTGATGAGTGGCGCAGTAGAAGCCTTGAGGCCACAAAAGAAATTGAAGATGCGGTTGCAAGAGGAGAAAACTTTAAAAAGTATTTATCCGAGTTTCATCCTGATTGCGGGGATGGATGGCACCCTTGTAGAAACAGGTTCAAAGAATGGAATTGGATTAACGATAATGGTGAATTAAAAACACCCACAATGTGGTTTGATTACACATCTGACTTTGAAGATGGAATCGCATATGTGACTGTTGATGCATGGGGAGGAAATTTCATGAGCCCCGAAGGAAAATTGATTTCTCCTTTATGGTTTCAACAAATATATCTTTTTAATCAATTAAATGACGAGTATGCCTTGGTAAGATATAACGATAAATGGAATTGGATTGATAAAAAAGGCAACTTGTTATCTAAAATTTGGCTTCCAACAAAACCTAAGGATTTTGATGAAAACCAAATGTCAACTTTTTTTGATAATAAAGGAAAAGAATTTCAAATAAATTCTTTAGGAAAAATAACGCCATTACAGAAATCTTAACTATATGTCTGAAAAGTCGCTCATAATAACATCCAAGCAACTTGATGAAATCTTGGGCTCTAACTTATCTTATCTTGATAATTCTAATTCGGATTTCAAATTGAATGGTAGTAATGAAGTTTACAGCGGTGAAAAAACAGTAAATAGTGATTCTGAGCCATATACAACGGATAAAAATGCCGATCAACAAAGCGTCAATTACGGCCCGTGGACATCTCTTGGAAAAACTTTAGGAAATTCTCCTGTATATTCAAATGGCGTAATCTGTTGTTCCAAAAAAGAATGGATAGAAAAAAACTTAATTAAAGAAAGCAATAGCAGTCTTGAAAAGACAAATATAACAGTAGATCCTACAGCCCAACAGAACATGGGTAATGTCAAGAAAAATAGTGCAGGAGCCAATGCTATTAAAAATAACGGTATATCATATACAAATGCAACAACAATAAAAAGCCGTTTAAAGAAACTTAAAGATCAAGCCAACAAAGGTGATTTAAATGCCCTTAAAACATATAATGATATGGGTGGTGATGCACTTGCTGATTCCATTGACAGGCAATTAAAGAATAAAAGTGCGGCTGTTAAACGCGATAAGGAAAATAGATCAAACTTAGGCTTCACCAATGTATATCAAAAAGAAGGTGGATCAAAAACAAGTGGAAACGGGAAATCGCATACACCCAAAGCCAATACAACATTCACCCCAATCAATAATGAATAAAATTGATATTTATTAACATGCAAACAAATTTAGAGAAAAAAGCACTTGAAAATAGGCCTAAACAAATAATTAGGAATGACTATAACAATAGCGACGAATATAGTTCCAAACATCCTGATGCATTAAGTGATGGGGATCCTCAGGGTAAAGGTTCCGGAAATGGAGGCCACACCCATAGGTTGCCTGACTATTCAAAGGATCAACACTCTTACGATTATTCAGAAATTGACACTGATTCATCCAATATTGGGGGCCAATATGATATTGAAGGGCGTAATGGTGTTGGTGGAAGAAATTTCCTTAAGACAATTAGCCTTTATAGTTCAGAAAAGCCTTATGACCCGGCTAAAATTAACTGTGATGATAATATCTCCGAAGGACAAATTGTAATTATTTAATATTTGATGGCTTTATTAGAAGAGATACTTAAAGAATTGGGACTTCTCACCGAAATTAGTACTCAAAATGATCAAATGATTATTGATGCTATAAAAAAGATGAGAAGAGCCCGAATTGTATATAACGATCAAGAACATGACTATCGTGGTAAACGAACCAGATATATCCTTCCTGTTGCCTATGGTATCAGCAAATCAGGTAATCCGGTAATCAGGGCTTTTCAAACTGCAGGGTCTACTAAACGAGGAAATGGAAAATGGAAATTTTTTCGTCTTGATAGAATTATTTCTTGGTCAAACAGTACCCGATCTTTTAAGCGCTTCGCAGAGTTTTTAAAATCCCAAAATTTAAACTTGAATTGGGATGATGGAATGACCAAGATATTTGCATTGTCCCCAATTTGTAATCAAAATAATCTTATACCACAAACCACTAACCCGATTGATGATAAACCGATAACACCAAATGATGTTACCCCGTCAGTCAATATAGGGCGAAAAGAAGGTACAAAGGAAATCCCACAACAGCAAAATTATAACAGTCAACAGGCAACAAATATTGACAATAAGCCTCAACCAAATTATAATTTAGATAAACTGACGGCTCCTGATACAAAGCCAATTTCACAAGATGACATTCAAGGTACATCAACACAGAGTCAGCAAGTGAAATTACAGCCAACAAATCAGCAGCAACAGCCAAGCCAAACAGCACCTGTAAGTCAGTCGGATATAGAGCAACAAACTCCGAATTCAGAAGGTTCAAATGAAACAGACAAAAGCGGCGAAAATATGTTAACTCAAAGTTTCAAGGATATGATGAATAGGATGGACAATCTATATCGGGACGAAGATGAAAAAGATAATGATTTAAATAATAGATAGTTTATGTTATCACCAGAGGCTTTAGCCAGTATAATTAATCATAATTCACAAACGCTTAATAGCGAAAGCGGCCAACAATTAGTCAATTCTTATAAAGTCGACCCAAATAGTATTGGATTTGATGATTGGGACTATGAATCCTCATCAGAAGAAACAACATTTAGAGGTGCCAACTCTAAAAAACTTAACGAAATAAAGGCTTCTATGACTGAAACCCCTCCAATGGAATATGATGATTCTCCAACAGCATTTCTTGATAATGTTGCTTCTTCCAAGCCAAGAGTCGTAAAAAAACAAATTACAGAATCATACATTCCTCAACAGGCACCTGCAGGCATTGATTATAGCATTATTAAAGCTATTATCAAGGATACTATTTCAGAGTATTTTAAGGAAAACGACAACACATTAAAACAAATTGGACTTTCTGAAGGTAAAATTAGGCTTGTTGACAATAAAGGAAATGTCTATTCGGCAGAACTTAAATACGCAGGAAATATTAAAGACAAGAAGAAATAACTACATTTTTAAAATTTTTTAATAATAATACCTACCTGAAATCAATCAGATAGGTATTATTCTTTTAATATTCTGACGCGAATGTTTGAACTCAGATCAATAATTCATCTCTCAAAGTCGCAATATCATATAGATTACCCAAAACAACGTCAGGAAAATCTATTGAAATAAAATTACCACTCTCGGCATCAAAATTTGCTATTTTTGAAATTGATGAAGGAACTGTTCCATCATTCAAACTTTTCATATCATCGCTTGTAAGAGATTCCACAATTTGTTCGAATTTCGCCCTTATAAGATCAATTCCTCTTTGTCTTTCCTCTTCCATTCTGCGAATATAATCAGTTTTAATATCATTCCAATTCATTCCACAATCGTTAAGGAAAGGAATTTCCCATTGAGGATGTTCCATCCAAAACTTGATTTCCTTATCCTCCATTGTCATAAGTTGCTCATACGTATCTTGATCGCCAGGGCTGTTGGGCTCTCCACTCACAAGTTTTGCTTCTTCTTCTGTAAAATATGGACGATCATCAGGGTTTGTGATAAGGATCCTGTCTCTTATAGTCTTTGAAAAACAAACAAGCAATGGTGTTATTCGTTTGTTGAATTGCTCTACATATTTTGGAACATTATATTCAATTCCATCTGAACAGAACACATCATGGTCAGATTCTATTATATCTCTCGGAAGAAGTTGGCATTTCAATTGAATTTCTTCTTGCTCAATGGCTTCAGGATGGAATTTCTCCACATATTCATTTATTGTAAATTGTTTCTCACCACGTTTCTTCTGTTCGGCTCTATATGCCTTGTTCTCTTTCTGATACTCCTTTGTCATATCTTCCAAGACTCCTGTTATCTTATTAGGAGCCATGAAATGAACAATCTTTTTTACATCAGCCTCACTCTTTATCTTTCCTGTATTAATATAATATATGGTCTCTCCTAAATTAACATTTAAATTCTCTTGCAAAGCCAATTCCATCCATGCCTGACGAGATTTTTTAGATCCCGCCTTTGTTACTGTCTGACATGCTTTCTTATAATCTGCGAGGCTACTTTTAACCTTTCCTTTAGACGCAATATCCTTTAAAGGAATTCGATAGTTATATATCTCATCTATCTTCTTATAATATTCTTCAAGGAACCCTTGTCCATTGTTCTGAAGCAACAGTCTAATCGCTTTGTCCAAGAACTTCTCAATATATCCCGGAAGTTTCTTTGATTTTATCGTGTTACCTACAAGTTTAACATCTTGTGGATATGGTTTTTTAGGAAAAAAATCGGCATAATTTTTCCTACTAAAGTTGCGTTTTTGTTGTTATTACTAATTTAAAAGTAATATCCCTAATCACTTAGGGTGTCGGACTATCTCACCATCCTATAATTATAGGAGTTCGGCACTCGTGCGGCTATTATATTCCATATTTGGTTTCAAGCCGTAGTCTCTGAACCTTTATGAGTTGTTAACCTCATACTTGGCTGCGTTTAGTTGATTACCTATTACAGAAGGAGTTTTTACTATAAAAATGGCGTTATCCATTCTTTTTTTTCTATATCACTATGAAAAAATAGTATCCTCCTGCTTAAAAGGTTTCCCGCAATTCACCGAATTTTTTTCATAACACATTACTATGTTATGCCACCAATCTTTTAATGGAAGAGCTTAAGATCTCATCAATTCCAAGCCCCATCTTATTGATACTGAATGGGTTATATTGAAAATCCCTCATGTAAGTATCATTGAATTCAGCAACATCAGCTTCATAACCAGTATATTTAGTCCCTTCTTTGGTTTCTCTTGAAAGGCCTTTACCTATATAAGGATTATCTTCAGTATAGCGATACTTTCTGGGTAGTTGAAAATTAAAACCAATTTAGCCGTCCGTGTTGCTCATGACATTCAAGCCTAAGGCATTGACTACAGTTCCATCTAAGGAAATGTCATAAACATACACGGACGATTTTCCATTATTTTTTACCGTTATCATAACATTTTATTTTTAAAAACTATACAAATATACATTTTATTTTATGCTTTCCAAAAGTTTTTGCATATCTGTGATTACTTCATACGAATCATTTTCCTTAAATATTGAAGCCCTGCAAGGCATTTTTTTGAATAATGCCCTTGCTTATAATACTTCATGAAAGTATAATAAAAAATTCTCATTGTCTCAATATCAGAATTAAGTATCACCATAGGAACACCATCATATCGCCCAAGAGCTAATTCCATAGCCATTGTTTGTGTGATATTATCAGGCAAACCTTCATTAAT
>JADIND010000200.1 GCA_017694215.1 Candidatus Scatousia excrementipullorum
ATTTTAAACTCCCTGAATATAAAAATATTGATGAATTAGCTGACTTTTTTAATACTTTAAGATTAATATTAAAGGTTTTTAACTACCTTGGAGAAGAACCTAAATTTAATGGATTTGATACAGGAAGTGAATATGTTCAGTTTTGTTTTGCGGCTATGCCATGTTTAATATTGTTATATCAAATTGCAGATAAATCTTTAGCTTTAAGAAATAAAAAACTTGAAGGTGATAAAACTGTTGCGGAAATAGAAAAATTAAAGAGTGAGAAACAAAACTTAGATGCTGATTCTATAAATAAAATAATACAAGGGCTTAAAGATACTAATGAAGGAGAATTAAATAAATTAAAAGATAATCTTACAGAGGAGATTATTTCTATCGCAGAACTTAATGACAAAAAAAATGATGGAGAGTTTAAAAATCTTCTAAGTGTTGCTCTTGAAAAATCGGGATTATTGCTTGAAAAAGGAATGAAATTAATACCAGCCTTAACAACATCCCAAGAAATAATGCAATTATCATCAGATTTAAATAAACATATTACTACATACCAAAATGCATATATCGGTATTAGAGAAATGAGACTACTTACAGAACAAAAAGATGAAAATAACTCTCCAAAGGATAATGAATAAAGCAAATTTTATTGGGACTAAAAAGGGACTAATTTTACAAATAGTCCCTAAAAATTATTAAAAACTGCCAAAAGTAAGAACTTTCAAGATTAAACAATACTGGAGATTACGGGATAAAATTTTAAACTACAAAAAGCAGAAATATTTGTTCGAATCCCACCTCCTCCTCCATTTAAAAAGAGCCTGAAAAGGCTCTTTTTTAGTGCATTTCCGCCCTGTTCCCAAATTGCAAAAATGAGTCAAAATAGTCCCAAAAGGGACTAAAAAGGGACTGCTGAAAAAATTTGTTGATTTTAAAGAGTTTCAGCAATCAGGCAAAATTCAATATTACATAATGATTTTTGCGGTAAATCCAGTCAATCTAAAGTTATACATAGGTTTCAAGATTACCAACTTTGGGAAATGTAGTAAATGCCTGTTACAATAGAGTAACTTTAATTAACCCTTTTTTCTCTCGACCTTGAGTGTATTCTACAATCTTTCTAGAGTTACCGACACCAGGATAGGATATTAAATAGTCGCTATTCTGTACTATGTATCTGTTTGCTTGTACTATTGCATAACGCATTGGTACTTTTTCCAGCCCCTCCGGATAAAATGTTCCGTCAAATCCTTCAGGAGCTTCTCTATTCTGATTGAGTGCGTAAGGTGCAAGCAGATATAATTTAATGTGTGAATATTGTTTCTTTGCTTCATTTAAAACACCTATAACCAGACTGTCGAATGAACCATAGTGACCAACTGTAAAGCTCGTAACACCATATTCTATAATATGTTTGTCAACAGCTTCCGCAAGTTGTGGTTGAATACGACTTGGTGTGTGCCTGCTTCCTATAAAAAAACATGTTTTTCCATTCATTATTAAGCTATCCTTATTAAGACAAAATTTCTCAATTCTCTAAGCTTCATTGGACTATTATATGTGGGGTTAGCTATATTGTGTATTATCCAAAAGTACTATTTTGAAGCATATAAATAGTTCAATATTGGATTACAATTTTACTTCAATAATTCCATAATCAACTTATGACAGATTTTAGAAAGAAATTTGCGAAACGGTTAAAAGAATTGAGAACATCTGCGGGGTTAACGCAAGAGGAGTTAGCCAGTGCTGTAGGTGTAGAAACAAAGACTGTAAGTTACTGGGAGAATGGACATAATTCGGTTACATTTAATAAACTTCCGGTTATAGCTAAAGCTCTTGGCATTCCGGTATATAAGCTGTTTGTTTTCGGTGAAATTTTAGGCGGTGATAGCAACGAAATTATGGATTTGCTTAATTCGATGAATAAAAGAGAACTCCGTTGTATCTCTACTATAATCAAATCAATATTAGCTTTAAAATAGTTGTAGGGAATTATACCTATGAGTTACCAAGAATTAATAACTAATGGTATTAAGCGTTTACGAACTGCAAACAAACTTACACAAGAACAGTTCGCATAAAAGATTAGTATGAGTGTGCAAGGTTACAGAAATATTGAACACAATAGATACTTGCCAACTGCTGAAACGATAGATAAAATTTGCGAAGTATTCAACATTCAACCTGTAGAATTATTGTTGCCCGAGCCACAAGCAAACTTAGAAAAAGTACGAGAGCTAATTAATAATAAACTATGTAATTGTGACTTAGATAAATTGATTAGAATTAACAACATGATAGATTTGATGTAATAGCCGAATTTCAGAAGATTAGACCATGATTGATGTTATACGCAAGACATACAGACACAAGTCTGTAGGTTGTGGTAAATTTTAATTTACCGCAACAGAAAATGTTTCGGTAATCAAAGATTACCAAAACCTACTACTTAAGAAAAAGTAATAGGAAAATTGAAAAATTTGCTCATTAATTCAAATTATTTTTGCCAAAAAATCAAACCGTCTGTAACAAATAATCAAACCATGTGTTCTTTTACAGAGATACGCTCTGTTTTTGAGTTGTACGGATAATTTGATTATTTCGGAATAGTCCAGTTCCGCAAATTTTCAGAAAAATTTAAAACGAGGTCGGAAAATTTTTCTTTAGGACGGAAGTAAAAACTTTAAAATTTTCTGTGTTTATGGTTATGCTTTGACAGACATTGCAGGAATTTGGGGACAGGACAGTGTTGAAAAATTTTTCAAAATATTAAATTTAGGTGGAAATTTATTTCAATCTACTCGGAAATATAAATATATGAAAAGCAATAAAAGTCGAGGAAAATACCTCGACTTTTTTATTTATTATAACTTGGTATTCCCTATTCGTGCAGACTTGTTTCAATCTATTTAATCTCTAAGTTCAGGACAATTTTCTGCAAAGAACTTCTTAACTTCTTGCTGAACAGGATAATCTGTAACTTTTTCAAAGACTTTTTTATTTAATTTGCCTTCACTATTTCTTCCAAACCAGAATATTTCGGACATAGTTTCTAGTCCTCCATTAGTAATCTTATCAGTGAATTGGTAAACGGCTTTCACTTTCCCATTTTCAAAACTTGATTTAAAGAAGTCTGAACCTCGATAGGCACTTTTACCAACCTCTTTGGCTATAACTTGTCCACTATTAGTATCTTTTGCTGTTACAATTTTTGTTCCGTTGAAATTAAGAGTATCTGTTACTACAAAATTATCTTTCTTGATGTTTCTAACCCAGTTAATTAGTTTTCTACCTTTATCATCTTTTAAGGTAATTTTCTTTCCTGTTGCTTTATCTATACCTTTAACTGCAACAGGCTTGTATCCATCAATGATATTCCAAACAGAATCTCCAAACCTTTGTAATTGAGACCATTCTTTAGGTTGTCTAAAAAATTGAGCATTGATAGGTCTAATCAAAGTATCCATAAAACTTGTTGTTCTATTTTGAAAACCGATACGTGTAATCATACTCATAATATACCACTCCTTAATCTATTAAATAAATTATACAACAAAAGTCTGTAGGTTGTGGTAAATTTTAATTTACCGCAACAAAAATATAATAAAAGGTTGTTTGTGCAGGCCTGCACAACAACAATAAATATTGGCCGTCGGAAGACACTATACTTCAGAAAGGACTCTTTTTATTTGCCCAAAGAGAATTTTGCCATAAATAGTATAAAATTCTCTAAAAATTGTATCAAATAAATTCTCTTAAATCAGCAAAGCCCGTACAGTGCTGGGAAAATGCTATTGAAAATGCGGCTGTAAAAGGTTTCTTAATTTTAATGGTGGAGACGAGGGGAGTGTCTTGGTCGCTCGCGTTTAACGGGTCTTCGTTTGACGCCGGCAATGGCACTGCCATTTTGTCGTCAAGCCTTCGCCCTCAGCTCGCTCCCGCTCGAACCCGATGACAAGGCTCTGCCTTGTGCGGGTTCTCCCACTCTACAAATCTGTGAAAATAAAAAAGGCCTACATAAAGTAGTACTTTTTTATTTTTGGAGACGAGGGGAGTCGAACCCCTGTCCAAAATGGATCTAAACAAACTTCTACGGGTGTAGATATTAATTTTCTCGGAATATTCAGGGAATATCAGAACCTTTTAAATAATCCAGAGTGTTTTTTACGGAAACACTAACCTTTAACGGTTATCTTGATACGCCTACCGTCATCAACGTACTGCCGCTTGCATCATGGGCCCATATCACCGGCAAGCTGGGCAATATGAGCAGCTAATCGTTATAGACTATGCAGCTACTGCGTATGCAGGTGCGAAGTTGCCTACAACTACGTTATCTAATTTTTTAGCATTTAATTTGTTTTGCTTGTTGATTACCGGGAACAGCACCCGGACTCGCCGCCTGTTTCAACCAAACATCCTGTCTAATCCAAAACGTCCCCATAAATTAAATTGTTAATGTACGAGACCGCACGATGTGCGGTGTCTAATCCGTCACTATTTACTTGTCTTTTTTCAATCGTGACGAAATCTATGCAGTCGTGACGCCATTTTCTAAAATTCGAGCATCAGCTCTCATTAAGAAAAGAAGGCAAACGTCCCATAAATTCAGTTATTAATGTCCTGTTCTTTTATTATAACCCGATTTTTAACAATTTCAAGCCGTGCCGGCTATAAAATTATTGATTATGCGGTTATTGTTCTTAGTTCATAAGCAATCTGTCAAGACATGCATTTTGAGAATACTGCCATTCACGGTATGTGACACGTTTGACATCAAATCCGCAGCGTTCAATTATTGCCTGTTTTTTCATATTTGAAACGGTCTGCTTAATACTGTCTTCTACGCCGTCAACTTCTATCACGTATTTTCCGTCCACAAGTAAATCTGCACTCAAGCCCGCAATTTCCACTCCGGCTTTAACGTCGTGTCCGAGAGCTCTGATTGCCTCCGCAATTTCTTTTTCAAGGTTATTTTTGTATATATTTTCGTCTATGCGGCAATTTTTGAGTGCTTCCAGTTTATTCTGGTATTCTTCAACATATGCTGTATAGTGTCTGAATAATCCGTCAGGAAGTTCTTTTACGTCTTTTGATATAAAATTAATCATTTTGTATCTTGCTCTTGTGACCGCAACGTTAAAGAGGTTAGGTTTTTGTAAAAATACAAGGCTTTGCGGGAAGCTGTTATTAGCATAAGCCCATGACATAAGTATTATGTCACGTTCATCGCCCTGAAACGTATGTGCTGTACCTACTTCTATCTGGTGTTTGCGTATCATATGTTCGGATAGAACTTTTGATATTGAAGTTTTCAGCTGTTCCACCTGTGCCCTGAACGGTGAAATTACACCGATAGATACCGGATTGTCAGGATTTTTGCGTTCATCTTCAACAATCAGGTCGTAGAGATATTTTACAAGAACTTCAATTTCAGGAAGGTTTCTGGTTGCGTCAAAGTCAACTTTGCCGTCAGGAACCTGAACTATCTCGATAACTTTATCCGTTCCGGTATCTTTTTTCATAATCCGCATACGTCCGCCGTAAAATTCGCGGTTCGAAAATTCTATAATCGGCGGAAGGCTTCTGAAATGTTCGTCGAGCATTACAGAATTCATTGAATAATAGTCTGCCAAATCAAACATGGAATTTGTTCTGAAACGCCACATAAGCTGATATTTATCAGGAATTCCGTATTGAGAAAGGAATGATTGTTCTTTTGCTTTTTCTAAGAATGACAGATGCGGAAGCTGCTTGTCATCACCTACGATAACTGCTTTTTTAGCACGGTAAAGAATTGGGAAACAGCTTGCAATATCGCACTGGGATGCTTCATCAATAATTGCGACATCAAACATTCCCGGTTTCATCGGCAGTGAACCTGATACGGCGTAAGTTGTGACGCACCAGCAAGGGAAAGCTTCCAGAAGCGGTTTAAAATCTTCTGTTTCAAGGATTCTGCTCTGGAGGTTCTGGCGTTTTTCAACCAGTGATTTTGCGTGAACGATTAATCGCTGACGTTTAATCTGGTCGCGGAGAAGTCCTTTGAGTGATTCTCTTCTGCGGTTTTTGAGAATATTCACGGCAAGCGGTTTTTGTTTCTTTTTCATCTGCTTGATTTGTTCTGTTAAAACATGCAGATTGCCTGTTTTTTGGATATCGGATTCAATTTTGCGTAATCTGTAAACCAGATTTGCAGTTTCAAGTTCTGTTTTCAAGCGGTTAAGATTTTCGTATGTTGCGTCAAAATTTTTCAGTTTCAACATTTTCTTTAATTGGCTAACTCCGCCGAAGTTTGCGATATTTGCAAAAAATCCCGTTTTTTCCATGTTGTGTTCAAGCGTTTTTATAATTGCAGCAATCGCATCTATTTCGATTTTTTTGAGCGGAGTTTTGATAAACTGCATTTCGCCTGCGGAACTTTCCTGAATTTGAACTTCTTTTGAAAGTCCTCTCCATTCGTTTTCAAGTTTTATAATCTGTTCGCATTTGTTTTCGGAATCTTTCAGAATATTGATATGGTTTTTCATATCATCAACGCCTGCAAAGAGGCTGTCTTCAAATTCGCTGTCCAGATCGACTTTACCCGAGAGTAAATCCTGAAGCTGGTAGCTTAATTGTTTCTGGTAATTCATTCTTCCTGCTCTGAGTGCAAGATAAGGTGCTCCGAGTTCGTTTAATCTTTCTGCAACAACGTCAACAGCTTTATCCATACGGGAGGCTACGAGAACTGTTTTTCCGTTTGCAATCAGATGGGCAACGAGGTTTACTATAGTTTGAGATTTACCTGTTCCCGGAGGGCCTTGAACAGCTATGAATTTGTTATTGTCAATATTTTTGATAACTTTTTCCTGTGAATCACTCAAAGAAAGAGGGGTTATCGGATAGAAATCTTTAATTTCTTTCATGTCCTTAATCGGAACGGCTTTTTCTTTTGAGAGATTATATTCTTCGTTAATGATATTAAGTGCGGTTTCTCTGTAAATCCCGCTCGGCTGTTCGGCGATTTGAGTTAATTCGTGCAGAACACCTGCCGTAATTGACGGGCGTTTGGTAAGGATAATCGCAGCTTGTTTAGTGAGTGAAATTTTTTCTAATTTTTTTATCTGTTTTTGTTTTGCTTCTTCTTCCGCAATAATTTCTTCTACGTTTTCTGCGTTAATCTTTTCGTTATAAAAATCTTTTGCAGTATCTGCAGTGACGTTATCTTCGTCAACTTCGTTTTTAGAATCAAGAGTTACGTCAATTTCCGGAATCAGAGATTTCAGGGTTGTTAAAAAGATGTTTAACCCTTCATCAGTCAAAGGCAGTTTCGGCACTACTTCAAGGAGGCCTTCAAGCAGCTGCTCAACTTCATCATCATCGTCGCTTTTTTTCATCAGTGCGGTTAAGGCTCCGGTGTTCACGGAAAGCATTTCGTCCTGCGGAATGCAGTTGATGTTTACACCGTTTCGCTCAAGACGGCATGGCATATATAAAAGCGGAGTTAAAAATTCGTTTTGCTTTTTGGTTTTTGAGCTTTTACCTACAATAAAAAGATAGCCGTAAATTAAATACTTATCTTTCTGACTCATTTCAGACTGAACCATTAATTCAGTGAGTTTACTGTCACTGCCGTCCAGTCTTAAAAATTCATCCCATCTGGTGAAAAGTTCTTCTTCGCCTTTAATGAAAATCCATTTGTTATCTTTATCTCCTTTAAGGTTTCTGAAGGTTGAACTTTTAACTTCTTCACGGACACAGTCGTGAAGATACTGGCTCAATTTTTTTATAAAACTGTTGTTGAATGCCGAATTTATTGCTTTTGTTGCTTCCTGTAACATGGAACACTCCCGTTTGTTATGATATTTTTTATTATTAAGATAGGCGGTTTATAATAAGAATTGCAAAAATATTCTTTATAAGATTGCCCGTCTTCTGATTCTCCTGCCTTCCAATCTTTCTATTATTACATTTTATGCTAAAATAAGCAATATGGAAATCATCAATATAAAGGATACTTCAAATAAGCTTTACTATGTCGGCGGAGTTGTGAGAGATGAACTTCTTGGTATAGAAAGTTTTGATATTGATATGACCTATGAAGGTAATGCGATTGAATTTGTTCAAAATAATTTGCAGAACCTTCAAAATTTTGAAATTTTACAAATAAATGAACCGTTCGGAACTGTCAGAGTTAAGACAGACGGACGCGAAGTTGATATTGCATCTACAAGAGAGGAAGTTTACGAAAAAAAAGGTCATTTGCCGTCAGTGACAAAAATCGGATGTTCTTTAAAAGAGGATGCAATGCGTCGTGATTTTACTATTAATGCACTTTATAAATCGGCTGTATCTGGAGAAATTATTGATTTGACCGGCGGGCTTGATGATTTGAAAAATAAAACAATAAGAGTTTTGCACGACGGAAGTTTTATTGATGATCCGACAAGGATTATCAGAGGGCTGAAATTTTCAATACGTTTTGGTTTTGACCTTGATGAGCATACAAAAAAACTTCAGGAAAATTATCTTAAAAATATAAATTATGATATGTGCTGCAAACGGGTTAAGAAAGAATTGATTGAAACTTTTAATCTCAATTCACAATCAGCCTTTGAAAAATTTATCCGGCAAAAGATTTATAAACTTGTGACGGAAAAAGATGTCAGCTTGCCGCAGGAAAATATCGAAGAACTGATAAAAAAATATCCGGTTGAAAATGTATGGCTGGTTTATGCCGGCTGTATCGGTGATTTGTCACGGCTTCCGTTAACAAAAAACGAGCAGAAAATTCTTGATGATTTTAATGCAACCGGTGAATTAAAAAATGATTTTGAAATTTATAAGGCTTTTGAAAAAGTTTCAAGAGAAACGGTTCTTCTGTATGGAATTTTGAAAGATAAATCCGCGGCAGAAAGATATCTTGAAATTCTTAGCAGAATAAAAATTGAAATCTCAGGTGAAGATTTATTGAAACTGGGGCTTAAACCGTCGAAGAAGTTCTCGGAAATTTTTGATTACGTTTTATTGAAAAAACTGGAAAATCCGGAACTTTCTAAAGAGGACGAAATAAATATTGTCAGAGGAATAATATAGATATATGAAAATTCTTTTTATTACAGACTTATATCCGGTAAAAGACGGTGAAAAAACGACTCCCCGAACACTTTTAAATTTTGTGGAAGAGTGGAAACTTTCAGGAAATGAAGTAGATGTAATAAAGCCGAACTTCATTTTAAATTCCCTAATCCGTAAGAAACCTTTTTACAAACAGGGAAATTATGATGGAGTTTTAAATTTAAATTTTTGGACTCCTTTTTGGGGAACGATTAAGCCTCCTAAAAAGCATTACGATATTGTAATAGCTCATATGCCGTCGGGAATTTTATATGCGGATAAACTTAACTGTCCATTTGTTGCAGGTATTCACAGTTCTGATTTGACAATTTTAACTTCTCCGCTTTATAGATTTCATTTTAAAAAAAGAATGGAAAAAGCTCTGCAAAATGCAAAAGCCATTGCCTGCCGTTCTTTTGTTTTAAAGGATAAGTTTTTAAAACTTTATCCGCAGTTTGAAAACAAAACTTTTGCTGCACCGTCAGGAATTGATGAGAATATTATTACGGGCACATTTAATATTCTTAGAAAATACGTTCCATTGAAGGTTTTGACCTGTGCAAACTACAAAAAACGCAAAAATATTGAAAAAGTTCTGGAGGCAGTGTACGGACTTAAAGATTTTGAACTTACTGTAATCGGGGCCGGCACTGATTTGTCGAAGCTCCGGAAACTAAATCCGGATGCTGTTTTTAGGGGCTGGCAGCCGCATGAAAAAATTCTTGAACAGATGCGTCAGAGTGATATTTTTATTCTTCCGAGTACAGGCGAAACCTTTGGTATGGTTTATCTTGAAGCCATGGCCTCCGGTTGTATCACTGTCTGCACGAAGGATGACGGCATTGACGGTATAATCCAAAATAATATAAACGGTTTTACAACTTTTCCGATTTCAGGTGAGATAAGAAATTTACTTCAAAATATAAAAAATATGGATGATGACAGCCTGAAAGCATTATTATACAATAATTTTGAAACAATTAAACAATACACAAAAACATCCTGTGCAGAGAATTATTTGAAACAAATCTTTAAAATAATGTAAAGATTTGACAAAGATTTTACACTTGTAGTGCATGTTTCTGATAGTATTAATTAGTTGGTTAATTTACCCTTTGGATAAAAAGCCAAATGATTACTCGAAAGGAAGAGAATTAATGAAAAAATTTTTAACCGTACTTTTTACACTTTTATTTTCAGTACAACAAGCAAATGCTTTCAGTATCGATGCGTTTATGGATAAAAATATTGCTCCTGTTTCGGATAAAATTGCAGATTTTATTTTTTATCCGGTACACGTATTCGGGGCTGATGTACCGATAATTATTTTCTGGATATTGTTTGCGGGGATATTTTTCACATTCTACCTTCGGGGAATTGCTATCTGGGGTTTCTGGCATGCTTGCGAAAATGTTTTTAAGCCTAAAAAGAGTTCTTCTTCCGATACCGGTGAAGTTTCGGCATTTCAGGCACTTATGACGGCATTGTCAGGAACTATCGGACTCGGAAGTATTGCAGGTGTTGCGATTGCAATTTCTATGGGCGGGCCGGGTGCTGCCTTCTGGATTATTGTCGGAGCATTGCTCGGTATGTCGTTGAAGTTTGTGGAAGCCTCACTTGCAGTTAAATACAGAAGATTTAACCTTGACGGTTCAATATCCGGCGGTCCTATGCATTATATGGCTCACGGTTTGACCAGAAAAAAACTCAGATGGCTCGGTCAGCCTTTGTCTGTTATGTTTGCAATACTCTGTATTTGCGGCGGTATTACTGGCGGTAACATGATTCAGATAAACCAGGCTGCAAACCAGTTTGTTAATGTTTGCGGCGGTGAAAACGGCTTTATGCACAATTTCCACTGGGTTATCGGACTCGGTATGGCTATTGTTGTCGGTTTAATTGTTATAGGCGGTATTAAAAATATCGTTAAAGTTACTGAAAAAATTGTTCCGTTAAAAATATTTATATATCTGTTTGCAGCTGCTGCCGTTATAATTTGTAATTTTAAACAGATTCCGCATGCTGCGTGGATTATCGTAAAAGAGGCATTCAAACCTGAATCAATTTACGGCGGTATGTTTGTTGCGATGATTATGGGCTTGCGTCGTTCCGTTCAGTCAAACGAAGCCGGTACCGGTTCGGCTCCTATTGTTTATGCTACCGTAAAAACGGATGAACCGCTTTCTCAGGGTTTTGTTGCATTACTTGACCCGTTCTTGACCGGTTTTATGTGTACAATGACAGCTTTTGCAATCGTCATTACCGGTGTTTATAAAACTCATGCGGGACACACTTCCGGTATTGAAATGACTTCTGACGCAATTTCTTCTGTAATGCCGTTTTTTCCTACACTGCTTGCGGGTATTGTTCTTTTGTACGCATTATCAACTATAATCAGCTGGGCTTATTACGGGCAGAAATCATGGAATTTCCTTTTTGGAGAAGGTAAGAAAAGAAGTCTTGCATTCCAGTTGTTATATTGTTCATTTATCGTAATCGGTTCAGTTTTGAACGTTACATCGGTTATTAATATTACAGATGCAATGATGATTGCAATGTCTGTGCCGAATATTATTGCAATGTATATTCTTGCACCGGAAATTAAGAAAGATTTGAAAGAGTATTGCTTGAAGCATAACCTCGGAAAATGTATAAATCGTGACTGGTTTGCTGCAGCGGCTGTGCAGCCTGTACCTGTTGCGGTTACTGTAGATGAAGAAGAAAACGGAGATGAATCATGTCAGACCAGCAAATAATAGTTACGGTATCGGGTGTTGATAAGGTCGGAATTGTTGCAAAAGTTACTGCAGTTCTCGCCGAATATGAAGTTAATATCGAAGATATTAAACAAACCTTGATGCAAGGGCATTTTGTAATGTTTCTTCTCGGCAATATTGAAAAATCAAAATATTCATTCTCTGAAATTAAAGATGCTCTAATAAACGAAGGCAAAACCCTCGGTATGGAAATTTGGGTTCAGAGAAAAGAAATTTTTGATAATATGCATAATATATAAACTTAAAATTTTTAAGTAAATACTTTCTACAAAAAAGTTATTGCGGGATGCTCCCGCAATAACTGATTTTTATTTCAAAATACTGAACGCAACGATTTCATCAATATTAACATTCAGCCAGTCATATTTAAAACAGACATAATCGTTGCAGTCGCAGTTGTCGTCTTCACATTCGCAATAATCTTTCAGTCTGCAAACAAGAGCATTTGACAGTGAAAGGATATCCTCATGGCATTCGTGACAGGATTTTTCCGGAAGAACAATTTCCCCGTCAATTTTTAAATATTCCGTAAAAATGACAATCCTTGTTGAATCATTTTTTTCTGCGATTTTGTAAATAGCTTTTGAAATCGGTTTTGACATAAAATAATCTCCTTTTTTATTACGCAACGGATTATAAACGAATTGTCTGAAATTTTAATCGGTAAACAGGAGAGGGTTAGGGTGAGGGGGCGGACTGGATAAAAAAGAACAGTAGGTTGTGGTAAATTAAAATTTACCACAACAAAAATGTTTCGGTAATCAAAGATTACCAAAACCTACATTACTAAAAAGGCTTAACTAATTTTCTACGCTTTCAGGATGACAGGATGCGTGCGGCTGTTCAATGACGCAAAGTATTCCCTCGCCCAACGGGAGAGGGTTAGGGTGAGGGGGCGAACGTGATAAAAAGTGAGGCAGAGTCCTGGCCCCCTTTTATATATAAAGGGTAAAAAGAAGGGGGATTTTTAACATAGAGATCCTGAAACAAGTTCAGGATGACATGCAAGTTTTCTGTCATTCTGAAACGTTGACCGCTGCGGTTCTCGGAAATTGTCACTGTTCAGAATCTCTTTTCGTATACCGGTGATAAGATCCTGAACAGCTTGAAAATTCAATGAAAAGTTTAGAGTATCAAAAATAAAGGGCTGTTTGTAGAGCCTTTATTTTTGAAAAGACATAAAGTAATTTATTTAGGCATATTTTTGAAGAAAGTATTATCCGTCAAAGCTTTATACGTACACCCCGCACCGTTCATTGAATTAGTCGAAGAAGCAGAACAATATTCATTGCCATCACTGTGATATGCCGTACCTTCAACCCCCATAGGACGTAAGGTGCCTTTGGAATCTATCTGAAACATAAACAAATCCTGCCCCAGCCTGTTTGGTCTTTTTTTTAGTCCGTTGACATCTACCGATATATATATTCGGACGAGAAGCTATCATTTCATTTTCAATTAAAAGCAGGCTTCCGTCATTTAATATAAGCTGTCCGTCATCAAAGTATTCTAAATCTAATAAATTTGTACCATTAAAATTTTTGTAGTCTGTTGAATTTTTTTCTGAATCCTTGAAATTCTTTATGCAGGCTGTATCCTTATCATCCCGTCCGAGTCCACAATCATATGCAACTTTAAGATACTTTTGCAGCACCGATTTAACTTCGCTCTTAGCGGAATTTTTACTTGTAATGCGTTCGCCGTTTTCCGCCTGATACATATCAAGTGCCTGACTCAAAACAGAATAACTCCTTTTCAATCCTGTTTGTAATTCTTTATTCCTGTTATTTTGTACTAATGCCGGCAGTGTCATTGATGCAACAACTCCGATTATTCCGAGAGTAATCAAAACTTCCGCCAAAGTAAAAGCCCCTTTATTGTAATTTTCCATAAAGTTCTCCTTGTTGTAATACATTTTGTTTTAAGTAGAAACATGTAGTAATATAACATATTAACGCAAAATTTGTCAACATGCTGCTCCATTTATTTGAATATTTCTTGTAATAGGATGTTTATAAAGGAAATATTGTTATGGCAAAGCTTAGAGAACAATTCGGCAGAAGACTGGAAGAATTGCTGAAAAAACACAAAATGAAACAGTGTGAACTGGCAGAAAAGCTGGACATCGACCCGCAAAGTATCAGCCGTATGATTGCCGGCAAACATTTTCCAAAAGAAGAAAATATAGAAAAAATGATAAAAGCTTTCAATATTCAGCCTGAAGAACTTTTTAAATTCTCAAACAATGCTGATGACAAAGAACTTATTGAAGACATTAACAGACTAATCTCAAATGCTCCAAGTTCAAAACTTCGTATGGCTCACAAAATTATTACAGCACTTTTTGAATAAGATGTGCTATATAATCTTTAGTTTTCTCTCTTATTTTTTCATCCACTTCAAATATTTCATCAATCGTCGGTGTTTGAATAACTTTATGCTCATCATAGATTTTTTTTGTTATTTCATATATTTCATAAAGCTTAATTTTTCCATCGAGAAAGGCAAACACAGCTTCTTCATTTGCTGCATTTAAGCATACTGTTGCGGTTCCTCCGATTTTTCCTGCATTATAAGCAAGCTTCACCGTCGGGAATTTTTCAAAATCCGGTTTTTCAAAATCAAGCCTTGCAATTTCCGCAAAACTGAAACTCTTTGACTTAATCCCTTCATAACGCTCAGGGTATGTAATTGCATACTGTATAGGGATATGCATACTCGGCAATCCCAACTGGGCAATAACACTTCCGTCTTTGTATTCAATAGCCGAATGCACAATACTTTGCGGGTGAACAACAACTTCGATATCATCATAATCAAACCCGAAAAGATGATGAGCCTCGATAATTTCCAAACCTTTATTCATCAAAGTTGCACTGTCAACAGTGATTTTTCTGCCCATATTCCATCTCGGATGAGCAAGGGCTTCTTTCACGGTTGCATTTTTCATTTCATCAACGGTTTTATGCAAAAACGGGCCGCCGCTTGCCGTTATAATTAGCTTATCCACCTGTGAAATATCTTTTATGCACTGATGTATTGCACAGTGTTCGCTGTCAACTGGAATAATTTTTACACCGTGCTTTTTTGCCTTTGCCATAACAATATCACCTGCCATAACAAGTGTTTCTTTATTTGCAAGAGCAATGTCAATTCCGTTTTCTATCGCTTTTAACGTAGGTCTGAGTCCGATTTTTCCGGAACAGGCAACAAGGATTATATCGTTTTCCCTGTTTGAACAGATTTCTTCAAGACCATCCATGCCGGTTAAAATTTTTGCATTATGATTACCAGCTAACAATTCGGGATTAGCTGAACTTGAAACTAGTTTAGGCTGATATTTTTCTGCCTGCTTTTTCAAAAGTTCAACATTTGAGCCGCCGGCAAGAGCAATAATTTCAAATCTGTCACGAATTTTGTCAATAACTTCCAGAGCCTGTGTGCCGATAGAACCGGTCGAACCGATAATACTTATTTTTCTCTTATTTTCCATAACAAAATTATTATAATATAAACATTTTTCTTATCATAATAACCAAAGAAGCAGGCAGAAAGGTTTAATATTTGTCCGTACTCACGATTTTGTCGAATTTGCTAATTTGACCTGCATTATTGTTAATTTACGCTTAAAAAAGCGGACTTAATTGAATTATTTTTTATTGAAGATTCCGTAATCTTGAATTGATTTCGTTCAAAAGGTCTTTGTCATCCGTCTGCTCGGCAAATTTTTTGGCTTTATTCAAAAGTCCGGCTGCTTTTTGTTTGCTGTTAAAATCAATCATAATATCGGCTGCCCCGAGGTAGTTCTGCGCAACTTTCAGCGGTGATTCTGCTTTTGTGTAATTTTGAACGGCCTGAGAGTAAGATTTCAAGGCTTCCTGCGGCTCTCCGAATTTTTTATAGGCTCTTGCTGTGCTTGATGCAACAAATCCTCTTACTTTCGAATTGTCTGTTTCCGAGGCGAGGTCGTTCGCAATGCCGAAGTATTCAAAGGCGTTCTGTTCATACATATCAGAAAAAATATTTCCGATTCTTGTGAGTGAAGTGGATTGTGCGGCGAGGTTATCGCTTTCACCTCCGTAAGAAACTGATACAAAATAATGGTCAAGTGCAGGCTCAATCTGATTTCCGTCGTCGTAAATCTGAGCCATTGAGTAATGTGCTTTTGTCTTTATGTTGTTGTCCGTTGTGTTTTTGAGGGACATATCGTAACTTTTCAGAGCTTGCGGCATGTGATTATAGTCGTCATAAATTTTGCCGACTTCAAAGTAGATTTTTGATTTCGTTTCGGTATCGCCGACTTCTTCCGCCCTTGCCAGTGCTTTTTGGAAAGTTTCTATTGCTTTTTTCGGTTCGTGGGCATAGGCAAGTTTCTTTGACTGAATAAAGAGTGATTTTAATTCTTTATCCTGCGGAATTTTTACTTCTGTTTTGACGTCCGCAGTTGTGTTAAATTTTTCTTCCGGCTGAGGAACGTTTTCTGTTTCGCTTATGTGAGAAGCGGTTGTTTCTTCCGGAGCCGTTTGTTCCTGTTGAATTGTTTTTTCTTTTTCATTTTTGGCAACGGTTGAACCTTCCGGAAATTTTACGAGAAATTGCGGATTGATGTCGTTTTCGTCGTATTTAAAATCTATTTTTTGTAAGAATAATGC
>JADIND010000201.1 GCA_017694215.1 Candidatus Scatousia excrementipullorum
GTTCTTTTTCTTTCTTTTTTAACCTGTCAACATTTGAAACTCTTCTTCTGTTTTGTTCATCACCATTGTTATTCGGAGTAATATTATTACCATTTTCAATCATAAATCTATCCTATTTTAATATCCACAAATTTAATTTTAATATAAAGATTTTAATTTAAATACAATAAATTACGTATTTACTGCATGACTCTGACAAGAAAGACAGATACAAGATAGAAATAAACAGCCAGACCGACCACGTCTATAGTTGTTGCAATAACAGGCCCGGAAGCAACCGCAGGGTCGACATTCAAAGATTTCAGAGCGAAAGGAGTAAACGTACCGATAATTGTTGCCATAGTCATATTAATAATCATTGCAACCCCGACAATTATACCGAGTTCAATATTATGCTGCCATCCCCATGTAACAAGAGTTACAAGCACGCCGAAAAAACCGCCTATAAGCATTCCGATAAGTGCTTCTCTGAAAATATGGTGCACTGCAGAACTCAAAGTGACCTGACCTGTTGAAAGTCCGCGAACCATAAGCGTAATACTTTGTGTTCCGATATTCCCGCCCAAACCGGCAAGCAGCGGCATAAATATCGCAATTATCGGCAATGCATTCAACGTATGGTCAAAGTGATTTGCTACATTAACAGCGACAAATTCTCCGAGTAAGGTTATAAAAAGCCATGGAGTTCTTGCTCTCAGAGCATTTATAATATTACCGGAAAGAATCTCATCTTCATCGACCATCTCTGTCGAAATACCGGATGACTGGTAAATTTCTTCTGTTGTTTCTTCTTCAAACAAATCATGAACATCGTCCCAGGTAATCATCCCTTTTAATCTATTGTATAAATCAACAACAGGCAGAGCGTTATACTGATATTTCATGAATTCATCAATGATAAAATCGCTGTAATCATCGACATGAAGTTTCACAATATCCGAAATCATGATATCTTCAACTTTTTGATTAATTGGAGATGTTAAGAGTTTTCTAAGGGAAACAACACCCAGAAGGTGGTTTTGCTTATCCGTGACATAGACATAATATAATTCCATATTGTCCTGTTCAGCTTTAATTCTTATATGATTCAAAACATCCTGAACACTCATATCCAATGTAACAGTTAAAACTACAGGGTTCATAATACCGCCTGCAGTATCCTCATTATATGTCAAAAGTTCTCTGACTTCTTCCGAAAACTTATGCGGCAGTCTGTCAAGATAAGTTTCACTCTCATCATCTTCCATATCACCAAGAACGTCAGCAGCAGCATCATGAGGCAGTCTTGTCAGAATTTTTGAAGCAAGCTCTTCATCAATATCACTTAATAATTCAACCTGAATCTGCGGAGGCAGATATTCCATCAAATCGGCAGCTTTTTCAACATCTAAAAGTTTAAAACATTCCAAACGCTCATCAGGTTTTAATTCCTGAAAAATATCAGCCAAATCCGCAACGTGATAACCGTTCAACTCTTCTTTGAGCTGCTCGGAAGTTTCATCATCCATAATCTCACGGATACGTTCAATTATATTTTCCAGATTAATCATAACAGTATTATATTACAAACAGAAAATATAAAATATTATTCCCACTTAATTTTATATTCAAGTACATCTGCAATAAGTTTTGCATCGGAATAACGCAGAGAACCGCGGGCTAATTTATTATTTAAACTTTGAGCAGTAAATTTTAATCCGAATTTTTTATTCAGCATTTTGGCAACTGATTGATAGGTTTGTCCTCGTGCAACCATATAGGAACGAATTTCATAGCGTATATCATTAAAAAAGTCTTTATTTAATCCCTCGGACATAATAAACAATTTTAATATATGCCATAAAGAAATGTAAACGAAAACCAGATAATGTAAACGGTTACAGTTGTATTTTATATAAAAACATATATAATATACATGAATATGAAATGTAATATTACACAGGAGAAATAAATATGATGAAAAAATCGGATTTACGCTTGCTGAAACATTGATTACTCTTGGTATAATCGGGGTTGTTGCCGCTATGACATTACCTGCACTTTTAGCCGACTACAGACGGCTTGAAGGAACAGTACGAATAAAAAAGTTTGTATCAACAATGCAACAAGCATTTAATACAGCAACAGTTAATTACGGTGATGCAATAAACTGGAAGTTTCCTACAGTGCAGAACGATAAAGAACAAATAAATGAATTTGTCGATACATACTTGTTTCCATATCTTACCGGCATTAAACAATGTGCTGCCGATGCTCCGGAATGTAGAGAATTTGCAAAACATTTATTGCAGGGACAACCTGTATACATATTCAGCGATGGAAGCTGTTTCGGGATGACAACAGGCGGTGCTGGAGAAACAGTTGCAAATATACATTTTATGTACGATTATAATTGCATGGGCAAACCTAATAAATATGGATATGATATATTTCAGTTTGTTATGCAATTTAGTGCAGGAAAAGCACCAAAATTTAGAGGGGGAGGCACAAGACTTCTTAACGCAACAAATAGGGAAGAATTACTTGAGCTTTGTAAAAATCCTGACTCTGAATATCAAAAATCAGATTGTGCAACATTAATTGAATATGACGGCTGGGAAATAAAAGAGGATTATCCATGGTATTAAAAGTTTAAAGTTCTTCCTTTATGTTTATGATAGAATAAAACTACAGGAGAGAAAAAGATGATTAAAGATTATTTTTTAAATGAAATCGAAACTGCAATAGAAAAAGCGGTTAAAGATAATAAATTAGGCGAAATGAAAGAATACACCAGAGGCACACTTTCGACAGAACGCCCGAAAAATCCGGATTTTGGAGATTTTGCAATAAATGTATCTTCACTTGCAAGGTTTGCAAAAATGGCTCCGCCTATTATTGCAAATACAATACTGGAATATGTTAATAAAGACGACAATGATTATACGGTAATTGCAGGTTTTATCAACTTTAAAGCAGGTAAAAAACTTCTTGTAAACTCAATAAAAGAAATTTTCGAAAAGGATAAAAATTACGGAAAACCGGAAAATGTAAAAACAGAAAAAATAATTCTTGAATATGTTTCAGCAAACCCTACAGGGCCATTTCATATCGGTCACGGACGCTGGGCTGCAATGGGTTCAGTGCTGGCAAATCTGTTAAAATTTTACGGACATGAAGTTTATCAGGAATTTTACATAAATGATGCAGGCTCTCAGATTACGAAACTCGGAAACTCTCTTGCCATCCGTGTACGCCAGCAGCTTGGTGAAGACATTGATTTTCCGACAGATGAAGTTGAAAGGAAAAACTTCTACCCGGGCGATTACTTAATTCCTGTTGCAAAAAAATATATAGAAATTAATAAATTAACCTCCCTCGCCACTTGCGGGAGAGGGAATGAGGGTGAGGGGTACTTTGACGTAAAAAGACTCTCCGACTTTGCAAAAGCTGAAATGGAACGTCTGCAAAAAGAATTGCTTGAAAACTTCCGTGTTCACTTTGACAATTTTTATTCAGAATTAACACTTCATAAATCAGGCAAGGTCGATGAATGTGTTCAAAAACTTAAAGACAGCGGAAAAATTTATCAAAAAGACGGTGCAGACTGGTTTAAATCTTCTGACTACGGAGATGATCAGGACAGAGTAATTAAAAAAGCAGACGGCTCTAACACATATCTTACGGCTGATATCGCATATCACATAGATAAACTTGAAAGAGGCTTTGACAGAATGATAAACATCTGGGGGGCAGACCATCATGGTTATGTTGCCAGAGTAAAAGCCTCCATAGAGGCTCTTGGCTATGATCCGAACAAACTTGAAATTCTGCTCGGCCAGCTTGTTAACCTTGTGATAAACGGAAACGAAGTCCGTATGGGCAAACGTAAAAATATGGTGACGCTTGACGATCTGATAGATGAAGTCGGAGTTGACGCAACAAGATTCTGGATGTCAATGAGAAATATTGATACAACGCTTGATTTTGATATTGAACTTGCAAAAACCAACAGTGATGAAAACCCTGTATTCTATGTTCAATATGCACATGCACGGGCTTGCTCTATTTTGAGAAATGCAGTTGAAGAAAAACTCAATACGGAAACAGGAGAAAAATCACCTGCACCGTTAACAAAAACAGAACTCGATGAAATTATCAATAATTATTCAGCAGAAACAATTCTGCCGACACTTGATACGGCTAAAAAATTGATTCTTAAACTTGAAGAATACAAATCAATGATAAAAACTTCTGCAGAAACAAGACAGGTATATACAATTTGCAGATACGTTCAGGAGCTTGCATCTGAATTTCATTCATTCTACAATGCAAACCGCGTAATCTCTGATGACAAAGAAATGATGAAAGCTCGATTGGCACTTGTTATTGCGGTTAAAAAAGTTTTAAATAACGCACTTGATATTCTTGCAGTGACAGCACCGGAAAGAATGTAAATAAAAGAGAAGGAGAAAATCTTGAAAATACAATCTATGAGCGGCTTACAGCACTGGGGGGACAGTAGATTCAGCTCTCTGCCTGATACTTTTTGCAACAAATTAAAAGAAGTATGCAAATTTAGTTTTGATTATGCAAAACATTGTTTTGGATTTGAAAAGAAAAAGATTCTGAACAGTGAAGATTTTCAAAAACCGCAACGTTTAATGTTTCAGAATGAAATGAAGTCAGCTTGTCATCTTGAATTTATTTCCGGATTTCATACAGTCTTTACTCCTTATACTTCACCTTTCACAAAAAGAAAAGCTGCGTTTACATTAGCAGAAGTGTTAATAACATTAGGAATAATCGGTATTATTGCAGCAATGACACTGCCTGCATTAATTCAAACTAATAGGAATAAAGAAGTTGAAGCAAAATTACAAAAAATATACAGCACAATGAATCAGGCAATATTATTATCAGAGATTGATAACGGCCCGCGAGAACAATGGGGAACAAGTTTGAGTGCAGAAGAATTTTTCAAGAAATATTTTTTGCCATATATAAACAATCTTTCAATAACAAGTTTTAATAGCTACGGAGGAGGAAACCTTGCGGTATATTTCTCAGACGGAACCGCCTTAGTAACTAAGCAAAGTGGCGGATATGATTATTTCTTTTTCCCGAATGCAAAAAATCTTAATGAAAACAGCTTTGCAATAACAAATGAAAATACCGGAGATATCGAAAGAGAAGGCTGCGGCATAACCTATTTTGCTTTTCTATTTACTCCGGGTATGAAGGTTGAAACTGTGAAATATAATACAAAAGGTTTTGAACCTAACAAATACTCGCTTGAACCAGTTACAGTCGAGGCTATAACAACATCTAACGCACAATATGCCTGCAAAAAAGGAGCTGCAAATAAAGCCTGGTGTGCAGCCTTAATTCAGCTAAACGGATGGAAGATACCGGAGGATTATCCGTTTAAGGTAAGATAATACCTGTCAAATAAGCGTTTTAACAAAGTTTCTTACAGCGTTAAGACGCTTTTTATCACCTTTAAAGCTAGTCAACATTTCTACGATATCATTGAACATCTCTTCATTAGCCATTAAAGAGTCAAATTCGAATAAATCACTAAATTGAACCTGCAAAACTTCAACAATTCTTGCAAGATTATCTGCTGATGGAAAATATTTTCCCGTTTCCACTGCACTGATACTTGTAACATCAACCCCTACGAGTTCTGCCAGCTTTTCTTGAGTCAAATTTCTGTATTTTCTGTACTTCTGAACATTTTGTCCGAAACACTTTTTCAAATTCATTTTAATCCTCTTTTAAATATTTTATATATTCTTAGAGAATTTAACACCGAGTACAGCACATAATATATATTGATTATTTTGAGTTTTACTCTTATAATATAGGAGTAAAACTTATAGATTGGAGGTAAATATAGAAATGAAACTCAAAGTTTTAGACAAAACGGCATTCACTCTGGCAGAAGTTCTTATCACACTTGGCATAATCGGCGTGGTTGCTGCACTGACTCTGCCGGCTCTTATACAAAACAACAGGAACAAAGAATTACAAACAGGATTAAAAAAGGCATATTCCGTTATAAGTCAGGCCCTCGACATGTATCAGGCTGAAACAGGAGAAAGATTGAAACCGGACGGCAGCCTAACAGAACATGGACAACTCGGAACAATTTTGCAAAAATATTTTAATATTATAAAAATTTGCGGTTATGCCTATTCTTCCGATAATGCGGCTGACAGCAGAGGCTGCATACCCAATGACAGTACATCAAGAAAAGAAGGTTCTGCTTACAAAACATTTAACGGCAGTACATTTATCAACCTCGATAAATTCGATGATTCACAATTTATACTCAATGATGGTATGCTTCTTATGATAGAAAATCAAGCACAAGCCACAACAGATCCATTATATATTTCTGTAGATGTAAACGGTTATAAAAAGCGTCCGAACAGATTAGGACAAGACTTATTTTTGTTTCAAATAGACAGTAAAGGAAAACTCCTTCCTATGGGCGTACCGAATTCTGATTATTACGATGCAAATGATGCATATTGTTCTGCCTCATCTTCAAATAATATGAACGGAGCTGGGTGTACCTATAAGGCTTTAATTGAAAAAGACTTTTTTCAAAAAATGCCGTAACTAAAACGCTCTTATCAAATGATAAGAGCGTTTTTATATATTTTATATTACCGGAACATCAATCGGTTCTGATAAAATTACCTCAAGAACTTCGCCTGTTTTGATATAGACATCCTCGCCTTTCCGTATCATATCAGCAATACTATCCCATACAAAATAAGCTCCGCCTCCGATTGCTCCTCCGATTGCACCGACCGGAACCGTAACATATTTGACAGCCCCGTCATTTGCGACATCACTGCCCCAATCAACACAATTTGAAGTAATTTCTTTGGTTCTTTCCCAATTTTTCTTAACAGCATCACCATAACCTTTTGTTGTAGTAATACCGCCGTCATAAGTCATATCAGATCTGCCGACAACAGATAACGACAAAGGCAGCTGTCTGCCGTTCGGAGTAACAACGTGGTCAAAGTCTAGATATAAAATTGCACCTTTTGAAAATCTCTTTGCCGGAGTTACATTTTTAACAATTCCCCTGACAAGAGAACCTGAAGGCAAAATAACATCCGAATCAGCAGTCTGATCTGTTATTAAAACTGCAGAAAAATCTTTACCGGCACCCTGAGTCGTACTTAACGGAGCAAGAAGTTCAAGTTTAAATTTTGTTCCGGCAGGAATACGCTTTGTCTTTGCATTGGCATTAAATGGGGCCGCAAATGCAGCACTAGCAAGTAAAAATAATCCCAATAATATAGTTATAAACTTAATTTTCATAAAAATCATCCTCCATTTTTGAAAAATTATACCATATTTAAATAAAAATTACAAATTAGATATTGCATATCGGATATGTTGCTGATATCATATTGCTATGTCAGATATTGATAGAATTCAGGATTTACAGGATACATTAACTCAAGATGAACAGAATTTTCAAGCAAGACGTGAACTTGCAGTACTTTTGCTTGACAACGGTTATACAAAAGAAGCTCTTCAGCATCTTTTATACTTAAAAGAATATTTCAGCGATGACAGCGGGATTTACTACAACCTTGGTATCGTTTACGAAAAAATTAAACAGTACAACAAAGCAACAGATGCATACCAAACTGCAATAAAACTTGCACCGAATGAAGCAGACGCTTATTTTAACCTTGGACTTGTATATATAGAACAGAAAAAATATGATGAAGGTATTGAGTGCTTTCAACACGTTTTGGAAATCGACGAAAATGATTCAAATTCATATTTCAGTCTGGGTATATGCTATTTCAAAAAAGGCGATTTGGTTAATGCCGTACTAAATTTCCAAAATACAATAGATTTAAACAATGACGATTTATATGCACACTTTTATATAGGAAACATATACAAAACAATGGGCGATTCGGAAGCTGCTGCGGACGAATTTCTGAAAGTATTGGAATTGTCACCGGATTACAGCTGGGCATATTATAATCTTGCCGTAATTGATTATGAAAACGGAAATATTCAGGATGCTCTGGAAAAACTCACAAAAACCCTTGAACTCAACCCGAAAGATGAAGAAGCTTATAAAATCTATGCACAAATTATGGCTCAACAGGGAATGTTTCAGGAAGCCAAATTTGTATTAAATATGGCTTTTAACAACGGAGTTGTAACCGGCAATTTATTCTTTATTCTCTACCAGCTTGACAAAAATCTTGGGGATTTGGAAGCTTGTAAAACAGATTTGAAGAATGCTTTAGAAAATGAAAAAACATTATCAGTTCCCAGAAAAACTATAGAAAAGGCATTATCCGAATTAAATTAAAGTATCAAAAATCTTTCCTACCGCAGTGGAGAACCCGTCTTCATCAATATGCGAAGTAATAGCATTTGCATGGGACTTTACAAAATCATCAGCATTTCCCATAGCAACAGCCAATCCGTTCTGTTTTCTAATAAAATCCATCATTTCAATATCATTTGCAGAATCACCAATTACCATTGCATTTTTTGGTTCAAGTTTCAGTGCCCTCAAAAGAAAATCAATAGCCTTGTCTTTTGAAACCCACTTATTCTGAAACTCTAACACACTTAAACCGGAAGGTTTTATATCCAGGTCGAGAATATGTGCACCTTTAAAGGAATTAATAACATCCGACTGATTATAATCAGAACACCTTGCCGCATCATACTTATAAATTATTGCTTTTTGAAGCTGTTTTTTACTTTCAAAAAGGTCGTCGAAAGAATTAACCTGTTTAACCGGAGCATAGGATTTCCATGGGAATTGAATACCGCTCATTGCATATGGTTGTTCATTAAAATACATTATTAAGTGAGAATTTTTATCTTTCTGCCTGATTGATTTAAACCATTTTACAAGCTTTTTCCCTGCTCTTGCAGAAATAGTATTTTCAAAAAGCGAATTTCCGCTCTCGTTAACAAGTCCTCCCCCCTGAAGTACTATTGTATAATCAGGTCTGTGAGAAAATTGTTGAAGAATAGGAAGAGTATCTTGATAACAGCGTGCCGTTGTTAAAACAACCGGTACATTGTTTTCATGCAAAAAATCTACGGTATCTATTGTTTTTTTAGACATCATATCACTGTGTTTGCTGATTGTACCGTCAATATCCGAAAAAACAATCTGAATATTATTTTTAAAACTTTTACCGACAGAATTGATATGCGGCATACCATTAAAAGATATGCTTTTTGCACCTGATTTAAAATTATACGAACTTTTCCCTGAATTTAATCCTAAATTTTCAATAAACATATTTACATTCCCCAAAAACTTCAATTAAGAGTATATAATAATACCGGTCAAAGAGAAAACTTATTAAGTTTCCTAAATATTTATCACAGCAACAAGAAATAAGCATATAAAAATAAAATATAAACAAAAAATTTTTTGCTAACCAAGAAACCAAATACAATATTTTAAATATATTTTCAGCATGGTAAAATAAAATCATAAATTAATATGAGGAAGTTAATAATATGAAAATGTCGAAATTGTTTGTGCAAACTTTGCGTGAATATCCGTCAGATGCGGAAGTTATTTCACACAAAATGCTTGCAAGAGCCGGATATATCAGGAAATTAACATCCGGTGTTTATAATTATTTACCCCTGATGTGGAGAGTATTGAAAAAGATTGAAAATATCGTAAGAGAAGAGATGGATGCAGCCGGAGCACAGGAGCTTTTGATGCCGTTTGTGCAGCCGAAAGAACTCTGGGAAGAATCCGGAAGATGGGACGCTTACGGAAAAGAATTGATGAGATTAAAAGACCGCCACGACAGAATTATGTGTCTCGGACCTACTCACGAGGAGATTATCACGGCAATCGCACGTGACGGATTAAAATCTTATAAACAAATGCCTGTTAATTTATACCAGATACAATCAAAATTCAGAGATGAAGTTCGTCCGAGATACGGGCTTTTGAGAGGCAGAGAATTCATTATGAAAGATGCCTATAGCTTTGATACCTCAGAAGAAGGCTTAGATAAAGAATATCAAAATATGGCACAGGCTTACAAAAAAATCTTTGACCGATGCGGGCTTGATACCAAAATGGTTCAGTCTGATTCCGGAGCAATAGGCGGAAGCGTTTCTCACGAATTTATGGTAATCACTGATACAGATGCCGGTGAAAATGATGTATTTTACTGCGAATGTGATTACGCAGCAAATTCAAATCACGCTGTATCAAAATTACCTCAAGCTGTTGTTGACGGCAAAGAATACTTCAGTGAAACTAAAATCATTGATACTCCAAACACTCATTCAATAGAAGAATTGAGTAAATTCTTAAATATTCCGTCAACTTTAATTTTAAAATCGCTTGTTTACATAGTTGATAAGAAACCTGTTATTGCATTAATCAGAGCTGACAGAACAGTTGAAGAAACGAAATTAATGAATGCCGTTGGCGGAATTGAAATCAGAATAGCTTCATCTGCCGAAATAGCGGAACTTATGGCGGAAAATGGTTTTGATGCCGTTCCGGGCTTTATCGGACCAAAAGGAATGAAAAATGTTCCGATTATTGCGGATGAAACTGTAAGAGAAATGAAAAACTTCGTTGTCGGAGTTAATCAGACAGACAAACATCAGGTAGGTGCGAACCTTTCTGATTTAGGAATTGATGAAATTAAATATTCTGATATCAGGCTGGTAGAAGCAGGAGATTTCTGCCCTGAATGCGGCAAACCGCTGAAAGTTACAAAAGGAATTGAAGTCGGAAATATTTTCAAACTCGGCACAAAATATTCTAAACCGATGAATGCGGTTTATCTTGACCAGAACGGCAAATCTCATCCATATATTATGGGCTGCTACGGTATAGGAATTTCAAGAACAGCTGCGGCTGCAGTAGAAGCACACTACGATGAACACGGCATTAAATGGCCTATTTCAATCGCACCATACCACGTTGTAATAGTACCTGTTAACATTCAGGATAAATTACAAATGGAAACCGCGGAAAAAATGTATGAAGAACTCAAAAAAGCAGGGGTAGAAGTTGTTCTTGACGACCGCGACGAAAGAGCCGGAGTTAAGTTCAAAGATGCAGACTTAATCGGATTTCCTTACCGTGTAACAGTCGGAAAAACAATAAACGAAGGTCTTGTTGAATATAAAACAAGAGAAACCGGCGAAGTCGAAAAAGTTAAACCCGAAACTGCAGTGGAACATCTTGTAGAAATAGTAAAAAACATTAAATAATAAAAGCGGGTTATCAAAACCCGCTTTTATTTCGGTAAATTTTTCCAGTAAGACAATTCCGGATAATCCGGATTTCTATCTATAAGTGCAAATTGAGAACACCCAAAACCGTTATAATAAGTATTTGATTTATTTATAGAGCACTCGTTTACGGCTACTGAATTGCCATCATCATCTACATTACCGGCAGTATTTTTTGCAGGTACAATTTTATCTGTTTTGTCGATATCAAATGCAAACAAATCAAATCCTAACCGGTTTGGACCTTTTATACTACCGTTTGTATCAACATAAATTCTGGCATTACGCCATATTGAATTACCAAAAAAGAAAGTCATAGCATCATTAGAAACAACAGTTCTGTCCGTCACTGTATCTTCTGTAAGATGAGCGTTACGACTTCCGTCATATGTTTTATATTCGGCAGGCACCCCTTTATTACCGGAACATGAAAGATGACTGTTTTTATATGTACAAATTTTACCTCCGTTAACATACTTTAGAAAAGCATCAATATAGGCATATTTCATATTTTGTGTTAATGCACTGTCATTGCTCTGATACAAATCACTGATAATAAAATTAGAATAAACACCGTCATAATCATTTATCATACGCATGTGGATATTCCATATTGTTGAATAAGCCTTTTTAAAACGAACCTCCAATTCTTTTGCCCTGTAATCAGCCATCAATGCAGGCAATGTCATAGCAGCGACAATCCCTATTATCCCGAGCGTTATTAAAACCTCAGCTAACGTAAACGC